>NZ_JBFTOJ010000185.1:0-8937 GCF_056397905.1 Stenotrophomonas sp. 05L414_2 | reverse complement strand
CGGCCAGTACGCGCGCCTGCGACCAGTCCGGCAGCGGCGCATCGTCGATGGCGATGATGCGCACCTCGTTCGGTGCGACCACGCTGCCGACGCAGGTGCCGGCACCGCCCTCGGTGGCCGCGCGCGTACGCTCCAGCTCGCGCCCCTCGACCACCGCCACCGGCAGGCACTCGGTGGCGCCATACGGTGTCCAGAACTGGGCATCGGCCGGCAGCAGGCTGCGGATGGTGGCAACCACGTCCGGCGGCACCGGCGCACCGGCCGAGGTCACCCGGGTCACCGTCGGCAACGGCCGCCCGTGCCGCGCCAGGACCCGCATCAGCGCGGGCGAGCCGAACAGCTGGGTCACGCCGAAACGCTGGATGGCGTCATGCAGGCGCGCCGGGTCGGCCTGGGCCGGCCGGGTCGGGTCCATGTCCGGAATCACCGAGGTCAGGCCCAGTGCCGGATCGAACAGCGCAAACGGCGGGAAGGTCGGCAGGTCCACCCCGCCCGCCTCCATGCCGAAGGCGCTGCCCAGCAGCTCGATCTGGCCGACGAAGTGGCGGTGGCGGTAGACCACGCCCTTGGGCACGCCGGTGGAGCCGCTGGTGAACAGGATCGCCGCCGTGTCCTCGCCATCGGTGTCGGCCAGCATCGGGCCGCTGTTGGCGCCGGCACGCTCCAGCGCGGCCAGCGTGGTACCGCCCCAGCCCAGGCGGCGGCCAACCGTGACCAGACGGGTCGCCGAAGGCGCCCAGCGCAGCGCCAGCCGCGCCACGTGGGCCAGCGGGATGCCGATGAAGGCCTGCGGYTGTGCCTCGTCCAGGCACTGCTTCAGCGCGCGCTTGTCGATGCCGGGATCGACCAGCACCGGCACCGCGCCCAGCTTGAACAGGGCGAACATCAACAGGAAGAACTCCGGCGACGGCCGCACCATCACCACCGTGCGCACCCCACGGCCGATGCCGTAGCCAGCCAGGCCGGCCGCCATCGCATCGCTGCGGGCGTCCAGCTGGCGGTAATCCAGGGTCACGTCGTAGGCCGCCATGCCGTTGCCGGCGCCGCGGCGGCCCGGGCAGCGGATGGCGATCTGGTCGGGGCGTTCACGCGCCAGCTCGGGCAGCCGCGCGGCGATGTTGCAGGATCGGTTCATCCGTTCATTGTCGCCGCTTACGGAATTTCTTGCGCGGCGGCCGCCAGCGTGGAAAATCCGCATCCTCGTCCCTTTCCCGATGCCGCCCGAGGCGGCTTGCCCATGCAACATCCCTGCATGACCTGCGGCGCCTGCTGCACCCAGTACCGCGTGGCCTTCCACTGGATGGAATCGGACGAGGTCACCCCCGGCGGCGTGCCGCACCAGCTCACCGAGGTGCTCGACCCGCACCGCCTGTGCATGCGCGGCACCCATTCCAAGCCGGTGCGCTGCGTGGCGCTGGACGCCCAGATCGGCGTCTATTCGCGCTGCACGATCCACCCCAACCGCCCCAGCGTGTGCCGCGAGGTGGATGCATCGTGGGAGTACGGCAAGGCCAGCCCGCAGTGCGACAAGGCCCGCATCGCCTATGGGCTGGATCCGCTGACCCTGGCCGACTGGCGCTGGCGCGACGGTGCGGACAACGACGACGACCACCCGGACGACAACGGCAACAGCCCCTCGCCACAGGCGCCAATCGCGGCGTAGTGGTAGTGCCGGCCGCTGGCTCATGAACCCGGCGCGCATTGCGCGCTTGCCGGCCAGCGGCCGGCACTACCGGGATCCGACCCGGGAACCGATCAGATCGGGTTCGCGTCCAGGAACGCCCGGATCTCCGGCACCAGCACTTCATGCTTGTCTTCCAGCACGTAGTGGCCGGCATCCTCGAAGGCATGCACCTGCGCCTTCGGCAACGCCGCCTGGAAGCCCTTCAGGAAGTGGTGGTCGAACACGAAATCACGCAGGCCCCAGCCGAGGAAGGCCGGACGATCGGCGAACGACGGCAGCGCCTTGCCGGCGCGCTCCAGCAGTGACCACGCCTTGTCGGCCGGCGACAGCGGAATGTCCTGCATGAAGCGGATGGTGCTGATGCGGTTGGCGTAGCTGTTGTACGGCGACACGTAGGCGCGGCGCACATCGGCCGGCATCTTCCGCTCCACGCCCAGCCACGAGGCACCGGAGGAGAACGCATTGAAGGTGCGGATGATCCACTCGCCGATCTTCCAGTGCCGGCCCAGCGCGATCTGCCACGGCATCTTCTTGGCCGCCGGCATCGGGAACGCGGCGGTGTTGAGCACCACCAGGCGCTTGACCTGGTCGTGGTGCGACAGCGCCCAGCCGAAACCGATCATGCCGCCCCAGTCGTGCACGGCCAGCGTCACCGGGCCGGTGATGCCCAGATGCTTCAGCAGCGCATCCAGATCATCCACCCGCGACTGCAGCGTGTACTCGTAGCGGCTGTCGTCAGGCTTGTCCGACAGGCCCATGCCGATATGGTCCGGCACGATGCAGCGGTACCTGTCCGACAGGCCGGCCACCAGCGTGCGCCAGTAATAGCTCCACGACGGGTTGCCGTGCACCATCACCACCACTTCGCCATCGCGCGGGCCTTCGTCGAGATAGTTCATCGACAGGCCGGGGCGGACCTCGAAACGCTGCGGGTGGGCGGGGTAACCGGGAAGCTGGGACATCGGATCGCACCTGTAGAAAGGGCCGGTAGAACCGGCCCTTGGACACTTGGAAACATCATCGCTGTCCGTCGCGAGCGATTGGCTGGCAGGTGCGGACGGCGCGCAGCAGGTCAGCGGTGACTTTTTTACCAGACCACTTCGGCCATCGAGCAGTTCAGGCCCGAGCCGATGCCCAGAAGCGCGATGCGGTCGCCCTTCTTCAGCTTGCCCAGCTGCTTGAGCTTGCTCAGCACGATCGGCACCGAGGCCGGACCGATGTTGCCGTGCTCGCCGAAGATGGTCATGACCTTCTTCGGGTCGATGCCGAAATTCTTGATGAACGCCGCAGTGTGCGGCTGGCTGACCTGGTGGATGACGAACTGGTCCAGCTCTTCCACGGCCCAGCCCAGTGCGATCTTGGCGGCGGTGAAGGTCTTCTGGGCCAGCTTGATGCCCTCGATCAGCAGCATGCGGGTGTCGGTGACCATGCGGTCCAGGTTGCCCAGGCACAGCTGGTTCCACTCGGTGGCCGAGCGGGTCACGCCACCCTTGTAGCGCGGCGCGTCGGGCACCAGCTCCGAACGGGCCATCACCATCGCGGCTGCACCGGACCCGGTGGTCAGCGCCGCCAGCTCGTTGCGGAAGTCGTCAGCGGTGACGTCCGGCGCGGTCATCCGCTCCAGGGTCTTTTCGTACACCAGGTTGGCGGTCTCGCCATCCACCACCAGCGCATAGTCGATCTCACCGCGCTCAAGCATGCGCGCAGCGATGTCCATGCCGTTGATGAAGGCCAGGCAGGCATTGGCGACGTCGAAGGTCATGCACTCGTCGCTGACACCGAGGTTGCCGGACACGATGGAAGCCGTGGACGGCTCCAGGTAGTCACGGCTGACCGAGGTGTTGATCAACAGGCCCACCTGCGTCGCATCGATGCCTGCGTCTTCCAGCGCCTTGCGGCCAGCCATGGTGGCCGCATCGGACGCCAGGACGCCGTTGTCCCACAGGCGGCGCGCGTGGATGCCGGCGATGTCGCCGAGGACGTCGGTACGGATACCAAGGCGATCCAGCGTCGGCTGCAGGCGTTCGTTGATTTCCTTGGTCGTCAGCGTGTGCGGCGCATCAACGTGAGCCAGGCCGGCAATCGAGACATTCTTGAAGAGCATCGAGGTTAGCGCCAAGGCTCAGGCAAAGGGGGCGCTATTCTATAACCCCCCGGGCCTTCACCGCATCTTTACGAATTCAGCCTTGGCCGTATGGTGAAGGATTCAGCGCGGCGGGCACTGGAAGGCGGCGAAGCGCTGGCTGCCATCGGCAGGGGCCGCAGCGGCCTGCACGGCGTTGGCGCCGGTGGTCGGGGCCTCGTTGCGGGCCAGGGTTTCCAGCTCTTCCTGCACGCGCAGCGGGTTGCGGTTGTAGAAGCCGACCTTGCTCTTCACGGTCACCACCACTTCGCCCTTGGAGATGCAGCCGGCCGGTACCGGGCCTGCCGGCAGCACGCGGGTCGCCTTGCCGGCCGGTTCGATCGGCACCCAGGTGCAGGCGGTGACGGTGAGCAACAGGGACGACAGCAGCAGAACGCGCATGGGCAGGATCCTGGAAGGGAATGTCAGGAGTGTGCCTGAACCGTCTGAATCAGGGATAGCCGGAGAGGGCTGCGGTAGCGCCGGGCCATGCCCGGCGGTTCTTCGAAGGCGTCCAGATGCCGCGCTGCGCGCTCGCCGGGCACGGCCCGGCGCTACCACCAGAGGCCTGCCCGCCGGAGCGGGCAGGCACATCACTTACTTCTTGACCGGGTTGCCTTCGGCATCGATCACGGTCACTTCGCCCAGGTTCAAGGCGCGCACGGCCGCTTCGGTCTGCTTGAGGTCACCCACCACCACCCAGGTCAGCGCCTGCGGCTTGATCTCCGCTGCCGCCTGCTGCACCTGTGCCGGGGTCATCGCTTCGATCTCGGCCTTGCGGCGCAGCACGTAGTCGTCCGGACGCTTGAACTGCACGATCGTGCCGATGGTCGAGGCCACCGCGCTGGCGGTCTCGTAGGCGCCGGGCAGGCTCAGCGTCTGGATGTTGCGGATGCGCGCCACTTCCGCGTCGGTCGCCGGCTTGCTGCCGTTGGCGAACTCGGCGATCTCCTTGCGCATTTCCGCCATGGCCGGGCCGGTCTTGTCGATCTGCACCGGTGCCATCGCCATCCACGGGCGCTGGCCCACGGTGTTGCTGGCGCTGGTGCGGGCACCGTAGGACCAGTGCTTGTCCTCGCGCAGGTTCATGTTCAGGCGCGAAGTGAAGTCACCACCGATCACGCCGTTGGCGATGTCGAAGCGGGTCGAGCTGGCGTCGCTGGACGGCGGCACGACCTGGCCGGCGAACAGGTTGGCCTGCACCGCGCCCGGCTGGTCGATCAGGAACACGCGCGGGCTCTTCGGAAGCGCCACGGCGGTGGTGGCCTTGATCGTCGGCGCATCACCGGTGGCCTTCCAGTCGCCCAGCTGCTTGTCCAGCAGCGGCACGATCTCGGCCAGGGTGGTATCGCCCACCACGATCAGGGTGCCGTCCTGCGGGCGCAGCCAGTCGCGGTGGAAGTCAACCAGGTCCTCGCGGCCCAGGCTGCTGATCGCCGCTTCGTCACCGCTGCCGGTGAACGGGATCGCGTACGGGTGGCCCTTGCCGTACAGCAGCGGCGGCAGCACGCGCATCGCTACCGCACCCGGGTTGACCTTCTCCTGCTGGATGCCGGCGATCCAGGTCGCCTTGACCCGGTCGATCTCGCTCTGCTCGAAGCGCGGCTCGCGCAGCAGGCTGGCATACAGCGCCAGCGACGGCACCAGGTTCTCCTTCAGCGCGGACAGTTCCACATCCACCGAATCCAGGCCTGCGGACGCATCGAGATCCGCACCCAGCGCATCGGCTGCATCGGCGAAGGCCAGCGAGCCGAGCTTGCCGGCGCCTTCGGTCATCAGGCTCATGGTGAAGTTGGCGGTGCCCGGCTTGCGGCCCTGGTCGGCGGTGAAGCCACCCGGGAACTGGTAGCTGAACTGCACCACCGGAATCTCGTGGCGCTCGGCCAGCACCACCTGGGTGCCGTTCTTCAGCGTGGCGCGCTGCAGGGCCGGGAACTTCAGCTGCGGGAACTCGCGGGTCTGCGGCACGCCGGCCTTGCGGTCCACCTGCTCGGGCAGGGTGCTGTACCTGCTGTCGACCGCCGGCACGTTGAACGGCTTCGGCGCCTGCGAGGGGTCTTCCTTCAGCGCCACGCGTTCACCCGGCTCGACCACCAGGGTGTGGCTGCCCTTGTCCAGCCACTGCGCGCCCAGGCGCTTGAGGTCGGCAGCGGTGGCCTTGTCGATGTTGGCCAGCGAKKTGCGGAAGCAGCCCGGGTCGCCGGTGTAGACCGTGCACTCGGCCAGCGCATCGGCCTTGCCACCGAAGCCGCCGATGCGCTCGATGCCACGGATGAACGCCGCGCGCGAGCCGGTCTTGGCGCGTGCCAGTTCTTCGGCGGTCGGGCCCTCCTTGAGCAGGCGCTCGATTTCCTCATCGATGATCTTTTCGACCTTGGCCGGATCCTGGCCCTGCTTCACCGTGGCCATCACCATGAAGTTGGAACCCAGCTGCGAGGCGTAAGCGCCGGCGCTGATGTTGTCCACCAGTTTGTCCTGGTGCTGCAGGCGCTGGCTCAGGCGCGAGGACTTGGCGCCGCCGAGCACATAGGCCAGCAGCTGCAGCTGGTCGACGTCGGTGGTGCCGACCTGCGCCACGTTCCAGGCGCGGTAGATGCGTGCCTGCGGCACCTTGTCGGTCATCACCTCGCGGGTGTCGGCCAGCCGCTTGGCCACGTCCACCTTCGGCTGCGCCATGGTCGGGCCGGCCGGGATGCTGCCGAAGTACTTGGCGGCCTTTTCCTTGGCGGTGGCCAGGTCGATGTCACCGGCCAGCACCAGTACCGCGTTGTTCGGGCCGTACCAGGTGCGGAACCAGGTCTTGACGTCGTCCAGCGAGGCGGCGTTGAGATCGTTCATCGAGCCGATCACGCTGTGGTGGTACGGGTGGCCCACCGGATACAGCGCGCGGTTGAGCTGTTCCCACACCTGGCCATAGGGCTGGTTCTCGCCCTGGCGCTTCTCGTTCTGCACCACGCCACGCTGTTCGTCGAGCGCAGCCTGGTCGATCGCGCCCACCAGATGGCCCATGCGGTCCGATTCCATCCACAGCGCCATGTCCAGCGCGGTGGTCGGCACGTTCTCGAAATAGTTGGTGCGGTCGGTATTGGTGGTGCCGTTCTGGCCGGTCGCACCCACCTGCTTGAAGGGTTCGAAGTACTCGCCGTCGTGGTTCTCGCTGCTCTGGAACATCAGGTGTTCAAACAGATGCGCGAAGCCGGTGCGACCGGCGGGCTCGTCCTTGCTGCCGACGTGGTACCAGATGTTGACCGCAACGATCGGTGCCTTGCGATCGGTATGCACCACCACGCGCAGGCCGTTGGGCAGGGTGAACTGCTCGAACGGGATATCGACCTTGCTGGTCGCGGCCGGCTTGGCCGCCAGCGCGTAGGTCGGCGCGAGCGTGCCGAGGGCAGTACTGAGAGCAACAGCGAGCAGCGCGGCGCGCGGGCGCAGGGTGAGCGACATATCCGGGTCCTTGGTCACGAAGGTGAATCCCGATCCTAGCGCGGGCGTGCGGCCACCGGTATCGGCCACCAGTCACTGGGGGTGATCGGCCCCATCGGCCTTCGTGATTGGCCGTCCCCGGGTCACGAACGGTGGTGATTCACGTCCGGACAGTGTCCGCAGCCCCCCGAATGGACAGGTGTCCGCCCTGCGGACACTTTCGGTGAGTCATAAAACCCTTATGAATCAACGACTAAAAGTTGGCACGGGGATTGCTTCGTACTTCCTGCGCCAGGAAGGGCTTCAGACGAAAGCTGACTGAAGACTGAACAAAAGCAGGAAATCGAAAATTCCGCTTGCATCCCCAGAACTGGTGTTCTACCTTACTACCACACCACTGMYCACCAACACTAAAYAGGCCCCGTCATGAACRCCAAGACCMTYGCCATYGCCATCGCCCTGATCGCCGGCACCGCGGTTGTTTCGTCGGTGCAGGCCTCCGAATCCATCAAGACCCTGTCCACCGTGCAGGTCCGCCCGGCCGCCGACCAGCTGGTCCAGCAGGCCTGGGAACAGGCCAGCGGCATCCCGACCCTGGCCACTGTCGAAGTGCGCCCCAGCGTCGACCAGCTGGCCGAGCGCGACGGCTTCATCGCCAGCCCGGTCGCCGCCGCGCTGCCGATCACCACCCTGGCCTCGGTTGAAGTGCGCCCGAGCCTGGAGCAGCGTGTCGCCCTGGCTGCCGAGCAGGAAGCCCAGCGCTACGCCGCCACCCTGGCAGCGGCCGCCACCAGCGTCGCCAACCAGGTGATCGTCAACCTGCCGGCCCTGCAGGTGCGTCCGAGCGCCGCCCAGCTGCAGGCCTTCGCTGCCGAAACCGCCCAGGTCCTGCTGCGCCCGTAAGCGACGTCCGCCCTGCCCCGCGCGGGGCGTGCGTCGTAAAGGCGGCCGCCGTCGCAGGTACACTGCGCCGATGAATGCCGCGCCCCAGTTCCACGTGATCCTGTTCCAACCGGAAATCCCGCCCAACACGGGCAATGTGATCCGGCTCTGCGCCAACACCGGCGCGCAGCTGCACCTGGTCGAGCCGCTCGGCTTCGCACTGGAAGACAAGCAGCTCAAGCGCGCCGGCCTGGACTACCACGAGTACTCGCGCCTGCAGGTGCATCCGGACCTGGACACTGCGCTGGCGCGGATCGCACCGAAGCGGTTGTTCGCCCTGAGTACGCGTGCCAGCGTCCGCTATGACAGCGTGGCGTTCGACGACGGTGATGCCTTCCTGTTCGGCCCGGAAAGTCGTGGCCTGCCGCAGGACGTGCTTGATGCCCTGCCCGATGGTCGCCGGCTGCGCCTGCCGATGCGGCCGGACAACCGCAGCCTCAACCTGTCCAACACCGTTGCGGTGGTGATGTACGAGGCGTGGCGCCAGCATGGGTTTGCCGGCGGCGCGTGAGGCCATGCTTCTCCCTTGCGCCCGATTGCTGAAGCGCGCGCATGCGTTCATGGGCGTTACTTTTCTTTCCGCGCGGAAAGAAAAGTAACCAAAAGAAACGCGCCGCCATCCGCGAGCCGGTGCTGCGCACCGGTACCCTGCGCTCCTCGGCCCGCCGGGGACGGCGCGGAACTCGCTGCGCTCAGACACCCGCGCCTCTCCGCCCCCGCCGGACCTGCGGTGCTCGGCTCGCTTCAAGGCGGACCCAAGTCA
>NZ_JBFTOJ010000184.1:0-7334 GCF_056397905.1 Stenotrophomonas sp. 05L414_2 | reverse complement strand
ACCCCAGGCCATTACCCCGGTTTGCGGGCGGCAGGTAGAACAGGTCGATGAACAACAGGCCCAGCGAGGTGCGCCCGCTCAAGCCACCCACCACTTCGCCGCTGGCCGGATCGGTGGCCAGCACGGCCAAGGTGCGTCGATCGGCATGGCCGGCCGCCTGCAGATTGAACTGATCCAGGCCATCGGCAATCAGCTCCAGTGCTTGCGGGCTGGGGGCGTCGGTCACGGCGATTTCGAGCTGCATGCGGTCCATTCCCTGGGCGACTAACGGAACCGCCGATGCTAGCAAGCGACCTGCGGAAGCGGGTGACTGTTCAGGTTTTTTGGCGTAGCATGCGCAGCGTTGGGCAGGCACTGACCGTGGCGACACGGAACAGGCCTCGTACCTTGCAGAACTTGAAGAAACCGGGGGTGCATTGGTTTCGACGGGGGTTGTGAAGTCGCCTGGCGCATGCCGAGGGGGTAGCTTTCCTCGTAAATCCAGCTGCAAAACTCTAGTTGCCAACGACGACAACTACGCTCCGGTCGCTCTCGCAGCCTAAAAACTGCGGTGCGTGACCTTCTGCCGACTTAGGCGGAGCCTCGAAACTGCTTGTGTCCATGCTCGCAGCGTAGAGTCATTATCATGGAATCGCGCTGGGCGGCTGCCTGTCAGTCCGGCACAAGAACACAACAGGCTGGTTCCCGGGTGCGCTTTGCACACCGTGCTGCTCGGGGATGAGATTCAACGGTGAGCTAAGCATGTAGTGCTGGGGATGGAGTGCCTTCGGACGGCGGTTCAATTCCGCCCACCTCCACCATTTGTACCGCCCTTCGGGGCACGAAAAGCCAGATCTCCCGTCGATTGGGGTCTGGCTTTTTTGTTGGCCGCATCAGGTCCAGAACCGCTGCCTCGACAAGGAGAAGCACCGTGGCGTTGATGAACAGCTCCGAATGCAACTGCAAGGCACGCAGCGATACGGCGATCTGCCCGACCTGCGATGCAGCTGCCCCACCGGCCACTCAGCAGCCAATCGACGCTGTCTATGCGGCACCGGTATCGCAATCCGCGCCTATCGCCAGGAACCGTGCCATCTACATCCTGCTCGCCTTGTTCCTGGGCATTTTCGGCGTGCACAACTTCTATGCTGGTTACCACGGACGCGCGGTCTGCCAACTACTGATCACGCTGTTGTTGGGCTGGCTCTTGATCGGCGTGCTGTTCACCGGCCTATGGGCACTGGTGGAAATGATCACAGTGGAAACCGACGACTCTGGCGTGCAGATGGTGTAATCCCTGGCTACGGGAGGGGCTGCCATGGATCTCGACAGAATCGACGTTGTCTCCTGGCTCGACCAGATCCTGGATCATGATCCGGCAACCTTCGAAGACGCCTATTGGGGTCTTCGCCCGGCCGTGGCCATTGCGGTGCCGCATCTGCTTGCCCGGCTGCCGGCCGTGGATGATGGTTACTCGCGCGGAAAGCTGCTGGAACTGCTCGGCGAATCAGGCGACAGCACGGTCAGCCCGACCCTGCGGGCTGAGCTGCAGCATCCGTTGGAAGAGGTCCGCCAGTGGGCGCAACTGGCCTTGGATGCCCTTGATCGGGGAATCCCTTGGCAGCCCAGCGAGGGGGCCTAGCCGACAACGCTGCCCTGCCCCACACTTCAGCCTGTCTTCCCGGACTTGGTGCCGGCGCCTCCGCTGCTCCGCGACATACAGAAGGATCTGCAATGAACAAGCCGCTTATCGCCCTGATGCTGGGCCTGCCCTTGACAACCGCCGCTGTTGCCGCACCTCCGGCAACCAGCACCACCGCGCTGGAAACTCTGCTGGCCTGCAAGGCGGGTTCCGATTTCACTGAAGCGCAGGTGGAGCAGGCATTCCATGCCGCCGGCCTGAGCCGCGACCCCGGCAGCGTGTTCGAGCCCAAGGGCAAGCCGGTGGCGCTGTTCGGAGGCACCGTAGCCAGCGCGGATGTGAGCATTTCCAAGCCCTACAAGAGCCTGCATGTGTATCTGCAGGGCGTCGATCACCAGCGTTTGGCCCGATCCTGGGGAGTGACGACGGTCAACGACGCGACCGAGACCGAAGCGCCTTCCTACCTCAAGAAGATTGATGCCACGCACACGCTGCATGTGGCTGCCGGTGACGACTACGAAGGTTATTCGGCTGCGGTGACCTGCCTGATCGAAGGATGATCTGCGGGGAGACCGGCTGACAGGCGGGGTTCGCCGGGCACGGTCCGACGCTGCCGCAGGCCTGCTTCCGCGTTGACACGCCTGCCGCTAGAGTGGCGCCAGCGCAGGGAGTTCACATGGAAAGAACAGGCATCGGCGTCATCCGCACCACCTTCGTCCTCGTTGCCCTGCTCGCCCTGAGCGGGTGCGCGACGCTGCGCCAGTTCGGCCCATCGGTGCAGGTGGGCACGGTCACGCCAGGACAGTACATCGCGCTCAAGCGCGGTGACATTCTCACCAGCGGCAAGCTCAGCGCGGCCACCATGGAGACCCTGCGCGTGGCCGGCCTGGACGAGGGCGCCTGTGCCAAGCCCGGCCTGCCCTGCATCGAGGCGATGGAGGGCAGCATCGTCGTCCGCGAGGAAGACAAGCGCTCGGCGCTGGCCGAACTGTGGGTGCAGTACGCGATGACGATGCCGGCGCCGAAGCGCGAGTCGGCGTCGGTGGCCCGCAGCAAGGCCGCGACCGCCCCGCCTGACCCGACCTTCCAGCCGCGCCTGGATGCGTGGATGCAGATCGCGCGGCAATCCTATGCATATCTGTTCTTCACCGAACGCACCGCCAACCAGCGTGGTTTCGAAGACCGCCAGACCCAGGTGCGCGACTACTACAACCTGGCCGTGCAGGAGTCAGCCGTGCTGCTGTTCGAAGCCTATTCGAGCAAGCAGGTGCGCAACGACAACGGGCGGTTCCAGCTGGGACGCTGGACCTTCGTACTGGCGCCTGCCGACGATGGCCCGGCAGCGGACACCCGCGAGCCGCTGGAACTGGTACCGGCCGCATCGATGTCCTTCACCGGCACCCTGCGCAGCGTGCATCGCCGCGATGGCTTCGGCGCCGAACTGGTGGCGGTGATGGCAGACCCGGCCAGCACCGGCCTGGCGGCCGCCGCCGCTGGTACCGCAACGACGGCCGAGCGCGACTGGAGCGAGATGCCGTCGCCGTCGATGACCGTGCTGTTGCGTTTTTCCGGCAACAACCTGTGGGAAGTGCTGCACGACGACGAGCCGGAACTGGAGATCCACGACCCCTACCAGGTGGCGGTGGTGGAACTGCACGGCGAACAGGTGCCACTGGCGGCGAACTTCACCGCCGGTTACGCGCTGTGGCTGGCCCGCTCCAACTTCAGCCGGCAATCGCTGCGTACGCTGTTCGGCGGCAAGGGCGGCATCGACAAGCCGCATCTGTTCATGATGCAGCCGTACGATCCGGACCGCCGCGTGCTGCTGATGATCCATGGCCTGGCCAGCAGCCCGGAGGCGTGGGTCAACGTGGCCAACGAACTGATGCGTGACGATGAGATCCGCGGCGACTTCCAGATCTGGCAGTTCTACTACCCGACCAACATGCCGATCGCCCTCAGCCACGATGAGATCCGGCGGATCCTGCATGAGGCACTGCAGCACTTCGACCCAACCGGCAAGGCGCTGGCATCGCGCGACATGGTGGTGGTCGCGCACAGCATGGGCGGGGTGATTTCGCGGCTGATGGTGTCCTCCTCCGGCGACCATCTGGTCGACACCCTGCTGGCGACTGCGCAGATGACTCCGGCGCAGCGCGAACTGCTGCGCACGAAGGGCGCGCCAGTGCTCACATTCCAGCCGGAACCGGAAATCTCACGGGTGGTGTTCATCGCTACCCCCCATCGCGGCACCGATGTTGCCGGCACGCGCCTGGGACGCTGGCTCGGCCGCTTCGTGCGCCTGCCGCTGACGGTGCTGGAGGATGTCGCGACATTGGCAAACGACGGCAAGGTCGAGCGCAACGACGACAAGCACGGCTACCAGATGAACAGCATCCAGAACCTGGACAAGGACGATGCCTTCGTCAAGGCCGTGGCCGATCTGCCGATATCGCCGAAGGTGCGTTACCACTCGATCATCGCGCGGACCCAGGCCGAAGGCCCGCTTGAAAAGACCGACGATGGACTGGTTCCCTACTGGAGCTCGCATCTGCCGAAGGCCGTCTCGGAAAAGGTGATCGTGTCCGGTCACAGCGTGCAGGAAGCCACGCCGGCCATCGTCGAACTTCGCCGCATCCTGCATGAGGACATGGAGGCTCATCCTCTGCCGGCGAAGTAGCGCACGACTTACAGCAACCATGGCCCGCGCTTTCCCGTCCGGGCCACCGACAACGAGGCAATGGAATGCATATCTCAACACTGGTCGAGCTGCTCGGCAGCAAGGGCTCGGATGCTCATCTGCAGGCATGGTTCGCGCAGCACGGTATCGGCAAGCCCCCGACCACGATCAGCGCGAACCAGGGGCAGAAATCGGTCAAGGACAAGCTCCACGACATGGAGTTCTACTTTGCCTTCGACATCATCAATGATCGCTTCTATCCGCCCACCGTCGGAGCGCGTGGCAGCCTGCTGAGCCACTTCAAGTCCGCCACCCTGTTCAGTCGCCGGCCCAAGGGTAATCCGCCAAAGCCCGAAGGCTTCTGGGACGGATACGTGCAGCCATCAGCCACACTCCAGGACTGCCTGGCGTACTTCGACGGCCGGTTGGAAGAATTCGGCGACACCGCCTACTTTGCAAAGCCGCTTACCGGGGACGTCGACATCAAGCTCTGGTTCTGCAAGCGCAGGCAGCGCGTGGACACCATCCAGCTCAATCTGCATGAGGACCGCGAGTTCATCGGCCATCATGATTTCGACCCTGGCAATGAACACAACACCACCCCGCAGGCGGCAACGCTGGTACTGAAGTGGCTGTTCGATCGCCGGCACCTGCGGGTGCCGCAGGCACTCTACGAGGCCGGGTTGGAGGATGATCACCAGGCGATCCTGCGCTTTGCCGAGCAACATCTTGGCAACCACATCTGGGCAGGCCAGCTTCACGATTCACCTGCGCTGCGCAGCGTGCTGGCCCACACCAGGACCACCCGCCCCCTGCGACTGGACAACGGCAGCCCGCTGCACTTGTTCGACAAGTGGCTGTACCTGAAGGCAGGCGGAGCATGGGAACGGCATCAGGCCCTCTACAACGACGACACACTGGCGGACTGGAGTGCGAGCGTGGATGCGTTCGAACGCGCGGTGGTGCTTGATGCCGCGCAGCGACAGGCTTTCCTGGCAATGCTGGACGACGCCTACCAGCGGGTTCAGCAAGCGCACCCTGCCTGATCGCATTGGGGGAAATCCCTCATCGTGCGTACGCATCGCTCTGGCTAAGGTGACCACTCTCTTCCGCAGGAGGTCCGCATGAACACGTCAGAACCCAGCCGTCAGCCCAGCCCCGATCCGGCCGAGCGGGATGCGTTTTTCCCGTCGCCGTACTCGCTGTCCCAGTTCACTTCGGCAACCACCGATCTGTCCGGCGCGGACTATCCCGATGCCCGCCGTGACGGACGCTGGAAAGTGCTGATGATCGCCGCCGACGAACGTTATCTGCCGACCGCCAACGGCCATCTGTTCTCGACCGGCAACCATCCGGTGGAGACGCTGCTGCCGATGTATCACCTGCACAAGGCCGGTTTCGGCATCGACGTGGCGACGCTGTCGGGCAACCCGGTGAAGTTTGAATGGTGGGCGTTCCCACGCGAAGACCGCGAGATCGGCGGCCTGTACGAACGCTACGAATCCCGCTTCCGCCAGCCTCTGCACCTGGACGACGTGGCGAGGGCACTCGATGCCGGTTCGGACTACGCCGCGGTGTTCATTCCCGGCGGTCACGGTGCGTTGATCGGCCTGCCGGAAAGCCGCGCGGTGAAGGCCACCCTGCAGTGGGCGGTGGACAATCAACGTCACATCATCACCCTCTGTCACGGCCCTGCCGCGCTGCTGGCGGCCGGCGTGGATGAAGCCGGTGGCGGTTCATTGTTCCGCGGGCATCGGATCTGCGCCTTCCCCGATGCGATGGACCGGCAGACCCCGGATATCGGCTACATGCCTGGTCAACTGCCGTGGTTCTTCGGTGAGCGCCTGGCCCAGCAGGGCGTGCAGATCGTCAACGAGGGCATCGATGGCAGCGTGATGCAGGACCGCCTGCTGTTGACCGGCGACAGCCCGCTGGCGGGCAATGCGCTGGGCAAGCTGGCTGCGCGCACCCTGCTGGATGCGTTGGCCGGTCGCTGAGAGGACAGGCACTTCCTGCCGACGCAGGCTGCGTGCTACACAGGACCGCGCCTGTGTTCTGCTGCAGGTGCGGCGCCGGCACGCTGTTGCCAGCGGCGGTCGGCAGTCATTGCATCAATGGAGTCTGGTAGCACCCACGACAACAAGGAGCGTGTTCGATGATGCTGCACAAGAAACTGTTCGCGTGTTCATTCGGTGCCGTGCTGGCGCTTGCCGCGCTGGTGCCTTCGGCACCGGCAAATGCCGCCGAAGAGGTCGGCCTGCAGGAAGAGTGCGTGCCCTTCCGGGCCGGCTTCGGCATCCACCAGCGTTGCACGCTGTACGTGGTCTATGACGATGGCACCCGCGTGGCCAGCGACCACTACAACCGCGACGAGAACGGGATGATGTACGACCCCTGATCGCTCAGTGGCATCAGCCGGGCGGTCGCACGCCGTCCGCCCGGCCCTTGCAGCCGCCCATCCCGGCATACCGCTGCCCTCGCCTTCCATGGCATCCTCCATGAAACCGCTTTCATGGAATGGAGGGATTCCACGATGTTGTCTCGCTTTCGCACGTCCGCGCTCTGCGCACTCCTGGCTTTTGCACTGCCCGCCGCCACCTGGGCAGCATCGCCCGCGCCGTTGAAGGTGATGTCCTTCAACGTACGCACCCCTGCCGACACCGACCCTGGCAAGCGCTGGGAAGACCGCCGCGATGCCATGGTCAAGGTGATCCAGCAGGCGCATCCGGCGGTGATCGGCACCCAGGAGCTGGTGCTGGAGCAGGCCAATTACCTGGCCGAACATCTGCCCGACTATCGCTGGTTCGGCGAAGGCCGCCGCGGTGGCAGTGGCGACGAACACATGGGCGTGTTCTACGACAGCAAGGTGCTGGCGGTGGAAGAGTCAGGCAATTTCTGGCTGTCCGATACGCCCGAGGTCGCAGGCAGCATCAGCTGGGGCAACCTGTTCCCGCGCATGGTCACCTGGGCCGTGTTCCGCCGCCTGGATGATGGCCGTCGCTTCTACTTCATGAACACCCACCTGCCCTACCG
>NZ_JBFTOJ010000183.1:0-7505 GCF_056397905.1 Stenotrophomonas sp. 05L414_2 | reverse complement strand
GTCGTGGAACGGTGCGCACGTCTTTCCGCATCGACGATGCACTGCTGGATGAACTGCGCACGGCGGCGGCTGGTGGCGAAAAAGTGCTGCGCTGGTTCAGCAACGACGTGGTCGACGAAGCTGGCGAGGTGGTCGCGCAGGTACGCAAGCAGGTCTATGTGCGCCTGAAGCCACACGCACGGTAAAGCGGGCCGGCGCACGCCCGGCTATCCTCTGCAGCCCTGCCATGGAGGCTGCAATGCGCCTTTTCTTCCTTGCTGCGGCACTGACCGCCCTGCCCTTCGCCGCCACTGCACTGGACGTGCCGCCGGTGCGCTATCCCGCCGTGCCCGCGCACGCCGCCACGGCCGAGGGTTTCGTACCTGCCGGCTGGACGCTGGAATACAGGATCGAAGGCGACCTCGACCAGGACGGGCGCGCAGACCTCGCGCTGGTGCTGCGCCAGCAGGACCCGCGCAACATCATCGAACACGATGGGTTTGGCCCTTCGCCGTATGACAGCAACCCGCGCATCCTCGCCATCGCCTTCGCGCGACCGTCCGGTTACGTGCTGGCCGCGCAGAACCACACGCTCATTCCACGGCCGGACTCGCCCGTGCTCAGCGATGCGCTGGCCGAAGGCACCGGCGTGTCGATCCAGCGCGGCGCCCTGCGGGTTGGGTTGTACTCGTTCTCCAGCGCGGGCAGCTGGTCGATGGGCACCACCACGTTCACGTTCCGCTGGCAGGAAGGCAACTTCGCGCTGATCGGCTACGACCGCGACACGATGATGCGCAATTCCGGGCAGACCGAGGGCCTCAGCGTGAACTACTCCACCGGCAAGGTGAAGCTGACCGAAGGCAGCATGCAGGACGACAAGGAACAGGTGCACTGGCAGACCCTGCGTGACCGCAAGCACTGGACGCTGGACAGCGTCGGTGATGGCTGGGCGTTCAATCCGCTCGGCGACGGCAGCTGAGTGCGGGTCAATCCACCCGCAACGGCATCGACAGATGCGGGCCTTCCCCTTCGCGCGCAGGTCCGCGCCGCAGCAGCTGCAGGTAGCGGCCATCGGCAGACACCTCGGGCGTGCGGGCGTCCGAACGCCATTGCGCCGGCAACCGCGCCAGCGACTCGTCGGCGGGCCCGGGCTGCAGCCGCAGCCAGCGCTGCGCGCCGAGCAGGCGGATCATCGCCGCCGTATCCTGGCTGCGCGCCGCGTACGGCGCATAGGACGGCCCGGCGATGGCACTCAATGTGCATCCCAGCGGATTGGCCATGCAGCGCACATCCCATCCCAGCGGTGGCGACACAGGGAGCGGGACGTCGGCCGCCAGCGCCGTGGCTACAGCAGGCCGGCATGCCCAGCCGAAATTGCCGGCGATCCGGGCCAGGGTGTGGTCGCGATCCAGCAGCAGACGGCTGCCTGCTGTCTGCGTGGACGCTTCCACCGCCGCCTTGTTCATCGCAAATTCGCCCTGCATTGCCTGGCACAGGCTCTGTTCGTTCGCGTCCAGTGGCTGCAGCGCCGCCTCGCAGGGGACGGGCAGCGCGTAATCCGGCGATTGCTCGACCAGCATCTCGCCAAGCAGTGCGGCATGGGTCCGCACCACGGCGGCGCCCATCATGCTGTCCACCAGCGTGCTGCCGGTCCGCATCATCCGCCGACCAAACCGCACCGCGCTGCAGCTGCCCTCGATGGCACCGGCAACATCGCCCTGCAGATAGGCCAATGCCTGTGCACTTGCCCCATCCAGCAGCGGCGCGTAGGCCGGCAGAGGCAGCAGCTCGCTTCCGCTGGGCCTGAACGGGGAATCGAAACGATCATAGTCCGCCATCCGGGCCAGTCGCTCATGCAGGCCGGCATGCCCCGCGTGGGCGTCAGCGAAGCGCTGCGGATCAGCGCGTACCTGTGCCAGGCAGCCGACCGGCCCGACTGCACAACGACCTGAGCGGCCCGGATTCAATGGTGCGTGCCTGGCGGCCAGCACCGACGCTTGCGACGCCTGCGCGGGCGCCGTCTGCCAGCGCTGCAGATCTTCGGCCAATGCCGCCTCACGCTGGGCCAGGTCCAGCCCATCGAAGGGCAGCGTCCACAGTAGGGCGAAGCCGTTCCTGCCCTCGCTGCGATGCGCGGCTTCAAGCAGGCGGACATCCTCCCGCTGGGCGGCCGACAACGGCCAGAACCTCGACAGCAGCCATGCCGCGATGGCGATCACCAGCAGACCCAGCATTGCCCAACCCAACCACCGCAGCATCCTCAACACAGCATCCCTTCCCTGCATGGCCAGCGCCGCCAACGGGCAGCGTAAACGAGCGGCCGCGACCGCTACAATGCGCGCATGTCGCTCGATGCCCCCGCCCTGGTTCCCCGTCCCTCCCTGCAGCGCCTGTTCCTGACCGGCCTGCTGACCCTGTTGCCGATCTGGCTGACCTGGGTGGTGGTCAAATTCGTGTTCGTGCTGCTGTCGGGCATCTCCAGCCCGCTGGTGGTGCCGCTGTCCGAACAGATCGCTACCAGCTTCCCGCATTACCTCGGCTGGGTCCGCGCCGAATGGATCCAGAACACCATTGCCCTGCTGGCCACCCTGCTGGTGATCCTGGCGGTGGGCGTGGCCAGCCGCCGCGTGGTCGGCCAGCGCCTGCTGCGCTGGGTCGGCGCGGTCATCAAGCGCATTCCGCTGGCCAGCATCATCTATGACAGCGCCAAGAAGCTGCTGGACATGCTGCAGACCGAACCGGGCAGTACCCAGCGCGTGGTGTTGATCGACTTCCCGCACCGCGACATGAAGTCGGTGGGCCTGGTCACCCGGGTCATCAAGGAACAGGGCACCGACCGCGAACTGGCGGCCGTCTATGTGCCGACCACGCCGAACCCGACCTCCGGCTATCTGGAGATCGTGCCTGTCGAACTGCTCACCCCGACCGACTGGACGGTGGACCAGGCGATGAGCTTCATCATTTCCGGCGGTGCAGTGGCACCAGCCAGCGTTCCGTTCACCCGCGCCGGCGATCGTTCCGAATGAGCGAGGCGTCGCACGCGCGCCCGCTGCAGGACCGCGCGGTCCTGCTGTTCATCGTGCTGGCTGCGTTCTTCTGCGGCAACGCGGTGCTGGCCGAACTGATCGGGGTGAAGATCTTCGCCCTGGAAGACACCCTCGGCATCGACCCGCTGAACTGGAACCTGTTCGGCCAGACCGGCTCGTTGAGCTTCACCGCCGGCACGCTGCTGTGGCCGGTGGTGTTCATCATGACCGACACCATCAACGAATTCTTCGGCAAGCGCGGGGTGCGTTTCATCTCGTGGCTGGCGGTGGTGCTGATCGCCTACGGTTTCCTGTTCGCCTTCGCGGCGATCTCGCTGGCACCGGCCAGCTGGTGGGTAACCTCGATGGATGCCCACGGCGTGCCCGATTACCAGGCCGCGTTCGCGGCGGTGTTCGGACAGGGCATGTGGACCATCGCCGGTTCGCTGGTGGCGTTCCTGTTCGGCCAGTTGATCGACGTGGCGGTGTTCCACCGCATCCGCCAGGCAACCGGCGAGCGCCATGTATGGCTGCGTGCCACGGGTTCCACTGCGGTCTCGCAGCTGGTGGACAGCTTCGTGGTGATCTGGATCGCCTTCGTGCTCGGCCCGCAGCACTGGCCGACATCGCTGTTCCTGGCAGTGAGCAGCGTCAACTATGCCTACAAGATGGGCTTTGCGATCGCCCTGATTCCGTTGCTGTACCTGATGCGGCGTGCAATCACCCGCTATCTGGGCGAACACCGCGCCGCCGACCTGCGCGCTGCGGCCGCGGCTGACTGAAGCCCCAGCGACGCGCAAGCTGACTGCGCCCCCACGCTGGCCGTACGCGCGCGGATCGTGCAAGCTCCACGGTCTGTGTTCCACGGAAGCTTCTTGATGCCGTATTCCCCCCGCGTCCTGGCCGCCGCCATCGCCGCGTTGTTCCTGTTCAGCGCCGTTCCGCCGGCCGAAGCAGCGAAGAAGAAGGGCAGCCGCCCCGCCGCCGCGCAGACCCGCCAGGCGGCCAAGCCGAAGGCCCGCGCCGGCACACGTGCCACCACGCCCGCCCGCGGCAGTTCGGCGCGCCGCGCCGCGCCGCGCCCGGTCGCCCCTGCCCGTGCGGTGCCCAAGCAGGTGCAGCTGGAGCGGCTGTACGACGAATACTGGGATGCCTCCATGCGGTTGAACCCGCTGCAGGCCACCTTCCAGGGCGAGCCGCGCTACAACGACCAGCTGCCCAACATCCTTTCTGCCGCGTGGCGCCAGCAATCGCACGACTTCACCACCGAATGGCTGGGCAAGGTCGAGAAGATCGGCAGCGACGGCCTGCAGGGGCAGGACCTGCTCAGCTACGAGATCTTCGTGCGTGATGCCCGCGCTTCGCTGGCCGCCGAACGTTATCCGAGCTGGATGATGCCGATCAGCCAGTACTACAACGTCGGCAGCATCATGGCCATCCTCGGCGCCGGTGCTGGCGCACAGCCGTTCAATACGGCCAAGGACTACGACACCTGGTCGCGACGCTCGCTGGGCATCCCCGACCTGTTCGAGCAGGCCATCGACAACATGCGCCAGGGCATGAAGGCCGGCGTGGTGCAGCCGCGCGACCTGATGGAAAAGGTACTGCCGCAGCTGGACGCGGTGATCAAGCCGACCGCCGAAGAGAGCATCTTCTGGTCGCCGATCCGGACCATGCCCGAGTCCATCTCCGCCGAGGACAAGGCGCGCATCAGCGCCGAGTACAAGCGCATGATCGAACTGCGCATCATGCCGGCCTACCGTGCCCTGCGTGGCTTCATCGCCACCGAATACCTGCCTGCCACGCGCAGCAGCAGCGGCCTTGGCGCACTTCCCGACGGCCAGGCCTGGTACGCCAACCTGATCGTGCAGACCACCGCCAGCCAGCAGACCGCCGCGCAGCTGCATGCGCTGGGCGAGCAGCGTGTGCAGGAGCTGCAGGCGCAGATCACCACGGTGATGCGCGACGGCAAGCTGCGCAGTTCGCAGGCCAAGCTGCTGCGCAGCATGCGCAACGACCGCCAGTTCCAGTACAGCGATGCCAACGCGCTGCTCAACCGTTACCGGCAGGTGCAGCAGCAGGTCGATGCACGCCTGCCGCAGGTACTGGACACCCTGCCGAAGGCGCCGCTGCAGATCCGTGCAGTGGAACCGGAGCGTGCCATGACCGCCGCCGCAGCCTCCTACCAGCCGTCGCCGCCGGGACAACCCGGCGTGCTGTTCGTCAACACCCGCGACCTGCCCAGCCGCAAGCGCTGGAACGTGCCGGTGCAGTACCTGCACGAAGCCATTCCCGGCCACCATGTGCAGCTGGGGCTGCAGCAGGAACTGACCAAGCTGCCGCGCTTCCGCCGCCTCGGCGGTGACCTCGCCTTCGTCGAAGGCTGGGGCCTGTACGCGGAAACCCTGGGCGATGAGCTCGGCGCGTACACCGATCCGTACGACCGCATCGGCTATCTGTATTCGCGCCTGCTGCGCGCCGCGCGCGTGGTCGCCGATACCGGCGTGCATGCGCAGGGCTGGAGCAAGCAGCAGGCCGTGACCTATCTGCAGAAAACCGTGGACATGAGCGCTGACGATGCCAACGCGGAAGTGGAACGGATCATGGCCCAGCCTGGCCAGGCGCTGTCCAACGTCGCCGGCCTGACCACGATCATCGCCCTGCGCGACAAGGCCAAGGCACGCCAGGGCGCTGCGTTCGACCTGCGCCGCTTCCATGCCGAAGTGCTGAAGGACGGTTCGATGCCGCTGGATGTACTGGACCACAAGATCGAACGCTGGCTGGCGCAGCCGGCCGCTGCAACGCCTGCRCCCGCGCCCTGACCGCCACGGAGCTGCSATGCGCCCTGCCGCCCTGCTGTGTGCCACGGTTCTCGCTCTGCTGCCGTCGATAGCGTTGGCGGCTGCACCGCTGGCACCGCCGGATGCAGGCATCGATGGACTGATGCAGACCTACGACGGCCAGGTGCCGGGCGCAGCGGTGCTGGTGCTGCACGACGGGCAGCCGGTGTTCCGTCGCGGCTACGGCCTGGCCGTGGTTGAAGATGGCAGCCCAGTGACGCCGGCCAGCAACTTCCGCCTGGCCTCGGTCAGCAAGCAGTTCACCGCTGCGGCGGTGCTGTTGCTGGTCGAGGACGGCCGCCTGGCGCTGGACCAGCCCGCGCGGCGCTGGCTGCCGGAGCTGCCGCCCGCTGCTTTCGGCATCACCCTGCGCCAGCTGCTGTCGCACACCAGCGGCCTGCTGGACTACGAAGACCTGATCGACCCTGCCGACACCCGGCAGGTGCACGACACCGATGTGCTGGCGCTGTTGGCCCGCGAAGATCGACTCGCCTTCGCACCCGGCAGCCAGTACCGCTACAGCAACAGCGGCTACGCACTGCTGGCGCTGATCGTCGGCCGCGCCGCCGGCAGCGACTTTGCCAGCTTCCTGCAGCAGCGCATTTTCCAGCCGCTGGGCATGGCGCACACCGTGGCCCACCAGGACGGGATCGACCAGGTCGCGCAGCGTGCCTATGGCTACAGCGAAGTTGACGGACGTTGGCAACGTACTGACCAGAGCACCACCAGCGCCGTGCTCGGCGATGGTGGCATCTACTCCTCGCTGGACGACCTCGCCCGCTGGGACGCGGCCCTGTACGACGACCGCCTGCTGTCGGCCGCATCACGCAAGGCCATGTTCAGCCCGGCCACCGCCACCACCGAAGCGGACGTACCGCACTACGGCTTCGGCTGGCGCCTGAACGGCCGCATGCACTGGCACAGCGGCGAGAGCATCGGCTTCCGCAACGTGATCCTGCGCTATCCGGACAAGCACCTGACAGTCATCGTGCTGAGCAACCGCAACGCCACCGAACCCTATCCGCTGGCGCTGAAGATCGCCCAGCGCTGGCTGGACACCCTGCAATGACCACCACGACCACCGGCCTGCTGGGCATCCACCATGCCGCACTGATCTGCAGCGACTACGCCCGCTCGAAAGACTTCTACGTGCGCGTGCTGGGCCTGCGCATACTGGCCGAGAACCACCGCGCGGCACGCGACTCGTGGAAACTGGACCTGGCCCTGCCCGATGGCGGCCAGCTGGAGCTGTTCTCCTTCCCCTCGCCCCCCGCACGGCCCAGCCGCCCCGAAGCCCAGGGCCTGCGCCATCTCGCGTTCCGGGTAGCCGCGCTGGAACCCTTCGTCGAACGCCTGGCCCGCCACGGCGTGGAATGCGAACCGATCCGCGTGGACGAATACACCGGCCGCCGCTTCACCTTCTTCGCCGACCCCGACGACCTGCCGCTGGAACTGTACGAGACCGGTTGAGCGATTTTCAATCGCGGAAATTCATCCACGCATGGCATGGATCTGCGTGTCGACCAAGGTCGACACCCACCAAGAGCAGGCMATGCCRTTCCGRCAGATCGCGAAAATCTGTCGAAGGCGGGGTGGGTCCGGTTGCGGGGGTGTCMGCSGCATGGATGCSGCKGCCAAGCCCCCATGGATGGGTTTACGG
>NZ_JBFTOJ010000182.1:0-7553 GCF_056397905.1 Stenotrophomonas sp. 05L414_2 | reverse complement strand
GCCCCGTGGATCGAGGCCATGAACATCGCGGCTTCCCCAGCAGGCGGCTCGACTAAGCGCATCACGCCCTTCGTCTCGCCCTCCGTCATGGTCTGTGTGAGCCAGGTTTGCAGATCGTTGAAGTGACCTGTGACCTCCTCGGCGACCTCTGCCGGGATGCTTGGCAGCTCAGCGGCAAGCAGTGCGCAGATGCAGATCGGAGGATTCGACGCCTGAATGCAGTCGGCCCAGTAGCGGATGTAGGCGACCAGGCGCGCATAGGGATCAGGAATCGATTCCTTGAGTGACTGCAGTCCTCGCCGCATCGCCTGCCGGTGCTGTGCGACGGTCGCCTTGACTAGGTCCACCTTGGCCGGAAAGTGGTGATGGATGCTGGCCTTCCTGACATCCACCAGTTCGGCAATGTCGGCATAGCTGAAGCCGTTATACCCACCCGACGCCAGCAGCTCGTTGGCCCGCTGGATGATCTCTTGGGCTTTGGGTGAATACTGAGGCTGGGCTTCTGCGGACGACATCAACGGGTTACCTGGTCTCGATAGGGACGCTGCTTATAAAGCGCTCGCATTTGCAGTGGAATTCCCACGATGAGCGCTAGGAAGAGCGCGCCCTGGACACCCAGCAGCAGCGGGTCTTTCAAGTCTGTCACCACCGGATCGCCGACAGGAAGCCTGCGCAGGCTTTCACTCACCGTGGGGACMATCAGCAGGAACACCGTTACGCTCAGCGACATCGTCTGGACATACGTCCACAGTCGCTTCGCCGGCCGCCACAGCGCGATGCCGTATCCGACCAGCAGAAACACCAGAGTGATCGTCGCGACGATCGAGCTCACCGGCTGGTGCGCGATGGGATAGACGGTGAGGATGCCCAGCAGCATGAACCAGAAGTAGGCGCGGCCGGCAGCAGTCTCAGGAGCGATCCGCCCGTGCCTGACCAGCATGTAGACCGCCAGCGGGATCGCGGGGAGGCTGCCCAGCGTGTGGAGCCAACCGATTGGAGATATGCCCATGAGGAGTTCCTTGCTGAAGTTGGGTGAGTCTACCTATTAGTAGGTAGATAACGCAATGGAGTGGCATCGGATGGACGGGTTCATGCCGACCGATGGGTGGTTTGCACCGGGAGCGTCCGGTTTGCGGGCGGCGTCGTTGTCTGGGGTCGCTGCGCCACGGGCGACTCGTTTGCTGAGCCCGGCGTCCCCCTCATGGTGGTCACCGCCAGCCTCCTGCTGAGAACGGCGGCGATGGCCATGGCGCTGGCGATCATGAGACAGGCGGCCGCGAAGCCGGATGCCACGTCTTCGACGCCTGCTCCATCCGGCGCGAGCGAGAAGAAGACACCGCCCACCAAGGCGACGGAGAGCGCAGCGCCCAGCTGCATTGCTGCGCTGACCATGCCGGCCGCCAAGCCTGCCCAGCGTGGCTCCACGAGATCGACGTTCAGTCGCACCAGCGCCGGCAGCGCGATGCCCTGTCCGATCCCAACCACCAGCAGAGGAAGCGGAAGCCAGGACGGTCGGCCGATCGCCACCGCACCGGCCGCCAGCACCAGGCCGAGGGCTTCCAGACTCATGCCGAAGGTCGCTGCGCTCGAACCCAGCCAACGCGAAAGACGAATGCCGCACGTCGGCCCCAGCAGTTGTCCGATACCGAGTGGAAGAATCGCCAAGCCCGCTGCGAGCGCACCGCGACCCAGCCCGGCTTGTTGGTACACCGCGAACGTCAGGAAGAACGCCGCCAAGGCATACAGCATGACCGCCGCCAGCAGACCAAGAGCCAATCCACGGGTTGCCGAGATGACCGAGGGCGGAACCAGCGTCGACGCAGCCAAGCGCTCCCGGTGCTTCTCGTAGCGCCAGAACAGGGCCAGGAGTGCTGGGCTCATTGCCAGCATGCCCAGGCTCCACAACGGCCACCCGTGTTCGCGACCTTCGATCAGCGGAACCACCAGCGCCAGCACGCCCAGTGCCAGCAGGATCGCACCGCCGAAATCCATGCCGCCCGCTTCCTCACCGCGGGTTTCGCGCACCAGGATCAACGCGGCCGGAATGGCCAGGGCGATGACCGGAAGATTGATCAGGAAGACGCTACGCCAGCCCATATCCCAGAGATCAGCGGATACCAGCAGCCCACCCAGCAGCTGTCCGCCGACGGAGGCCAATCCGAATGTCGCCCCGTAAAGACCGAGCGCTCGACCCTTCTCGCTCGCTGGAAACAGCGCGTGGATGGACGCCAAGGACTGCGGTGCCATGACCGCGGCCGAGATGCCCTGCAGCAATCTGCCGAAGATGAGCACACTTGGCGACGTTGCGAATCCACATAGAGCCGACGCCAGCCCAAACCCGAACATGCCGGCCACGAAGGTACGCCGGCGTCCATAGAGATCGCCCAGGCGACCGCCCAGGATGAGGGTGACGGCGTAGGCCATCGCATAGACCGACACGACCAGCTGCGCGACGTCGGCCGATGCCTGCAGGTCGGCGCGGATGCTCGGCAAGGTGACGTTGACGATGAAAAAATCAAGCGGAGGCAGCAGCGTGCCGGACAGGAGCACGGCCAAGGCGGGCCAGCGGCGCGGGTCCGGTGCGTTCGGATTCGGATAGATGCTCAAGAGGTTCATCCTCGGAACGCCGCGGATCAGCGCATGCCGCCCGAGCCGATGATGTGTTCGCCCGTGACCCAGCCCGCGTCGTCCGACGCAAGAAAGGAGACGATCGACGCGATGTCCGTCACCTGGCCGATCCGGCCGAGCGGCGTCTGCTGCTCGTTCCAGGCCTGGAACTCCGAGCCCATCACGCCGTTGGCGTGCGTACCGTCGGTCTCGATCAGGCCGGGGTTCACCGCGTTGACGCGGATTCCCCGTGGACCCAGTTCCCGCGAGAGAACGCCGGTGATGGCGTCGATAGCCCCTTTCGTTCCACTGTAGATCGCGCTTTGCGTGGGCAGAATCCGGGTGACGAAGGAACTGACGTTGATGATGCTCCCGCCTTCGCCCAAGAAAGGTACGGCGGCTGCCGTGACGAGCAGCGACYCGAGTACATTGAGGTCGAACTGCTGGCGATACAGATCCTCGGTGGTGTCCTCGATCTTTGCGAACTGATAGATGCCGGCGTTGTTGACCACGACATCTAGCCGACCGAAATGGTCGACGGCCGTCTGGATGAGCGCATCCACCTCCGTCTTGCTGCGGACATCGGCGCGCACCGCTACAGCGGTCCCGCCGGCGCCTTCAATCTCGCCAACCACCCTATCTGCCTCGTGCGCGCTCGAGGCGTAGTTCACGATCACCTTGGCGCCATCACTCGCCAGCCGACGGGCGATGCCGGCACCAATACCTTTAGATGCGCCCGTAACCAGGGCGACTTTCCCGTTCAACTTGCTCATGTCGTTCAACTCCAGATGAGGCTGACCCGGTATGGGCCAACCTGCCAGGGATGGCGTGTACCCGCCCACCGAGATCTCCCGAAGTACGCCGGGGTCGCCTGCGGGTCGGACCGCAGACGCCAGACCATCAGTGCTGGGGTGAGCATGGTGAAGTCGACAGGATTGTTTGTGGACTGCCATTCCTGCATATTGCGCGTACATTTTTGAACGGGTAATCGCGGGATGGAATGGAGTGATATCCGGATATTCCTCGCGGTCGTCCGCGGCAGATCGCTCGGCGAGGCGGCGCGCAGCCTGGGCGTGAGCCACCCCACCATCGGTCGACGGATCAAGGCACTCGAAGATGAGGCCGAGCAACCGCTCTTCCGCAGGACGAAAGACGGCTTGGTGCTCACGGATGCCGGAGACGCGGTGCTATCGCTCGCTGAATCCATGGAAGCATCGGCGCTGTCCATGGAAAGGCGCCTGGCGGGCAACCATGAGCGGCTCGAAGGCCTCCTGCGGATATCCTCGGCGGACTGGTTCGCTGCCTATGTCCTGGCGCCCGTCTTTGTCGAACTGGGGCGCCTTCACCCCGCCGTCGTACCCGAGGTCATCGCGAGCTACCGCCTGCTCGACCTTTCCCGTCGCGAAGCCGATGTGGCCTTCCGCATCGTCCCGTTCAGTGAGCCGGACATCGTCCAGCGCCGACTGATGACCATGCCTTACGGGCTCTACGGATCGGCGTCGACGGTGCACGCGGTGACCAACGACCCCGGGTCTGTGAGCCTGATTCTCATGAACTCGGCCCAGGCTCACTTCCCGGATGTCGCCTGGCTGCTGGACCGATTCCCGCACTCTCGACGTGCTTTCGCCAGCACCAGCCGAAGCGTCCAGGCCCAGATGTGCCGTCGAGGACTAGGCGTTGCGGTATTGCCAAGGCCCCTTGGTGACGGCGTGGACGGGCTTCATCGCATCGATCTGTTCGGCGACCCTCCGAACAGGGACGTCTGGGTGGGTTACCACCAAGATCTGCGCCACATGGATCGGTTAAGAGCTCTGCTCGATATCGCCGAAACGACGCTCCCTTGATGTCTGCAATCGGCCAGAAGCGGGCATCCGTCCTACCCTCGATAAACATCCCTAATCCACGACTAACCTTGAGCCTACTGCGGTCCCGCAAAGATGTCCTTTCGCTCGCCGGATTGACACGGACTGTCCCTTCTTTGGGAACCCGGCCCCCCGCGACCCGGCGGTCCAACGGCTCGCTGAGACACCTAACCTGCCGACGCGCATGGGCTAGCAGATCCTTCTGGGCCATGCCAGGAATCAAAGCCTGGAGCGGTTCGCCTAGCTACCTGAATTCAAGATCAGAAGCGGACCTTGCGTTGACCTCAAACCTTGCATAGGCGCTTGCTTCAGGACTACGCCCAGCAGCGCCTGTTGGTCCATCACAACCAGCAACTACCCAAACTGACGCTGGACCTGGTCTGAGCTTTAGCCCTATCAATTCTTCGGCCGAGCCGGCCAAATCAAGTACAGGCCCAGCGCTACGAACCAGCAGATGGCTGCCGTCCAAAGATCGTGAGAAAGAAAGTGTGCGCCCCGAAGCTGCTGGGAAATGCCAAAGATCATTCCCAATCCAACACCCACGCCCAGACCGACGAACCGCAGGCGCGGCTTCGCTTCAAGGGCGAGGAAGTACAGGGCTAGCCAGCTATAGCCAGCGCTGGCATGCCCTGCCGGGAAGCAACCGCTGGCCCGGTAGCCTGCCGGTCTGGCATCGAAAAAGCCGAAGGGTTCATTGGGCCCGCCAAAGGTAGTCAGGTCCCAGGGGCAATCCATTCCGCTGACTTTCTTTACCAGCGAAACGATGATCGTGGAGAGAGCGACCGAGACAAAGAGTCGGAACATCGGCCGCCGCCATGCAGCCAGCCGCGGAACCCACTCCGACGCGATAGTGGCCAAGAGCGCTGCGAGCCCCGCGCCGATGGACAGATTCCTTCCGCCCTTATGTACCAATTGCTCAGTCAGCCAACTGTCCTTCAGCGCCCATTGGTGCCCCTCCCAACCGTAGATCCAAGCCGCAACGACCTGATCACCATGAAGTCCCAACAACAGGCAGGACCCTACGATCAGCACGATGACTGGAATCGTCACGTGGCTCTCAATGCCGAGCGCTCTAAGGCGCAGCCGCCATGCGGAAGGCCGCACTTCGGTCCCCAGCAGTTCACTGCTCATCGTTTTCAGCCCAGCTGATTTCTTCCCGACAGCCGGGTACCAGTGCCACGGAAGGAACCAGAACCCAGTTGTTGCGGTTCGCGCTGCCGACGGATATCGACCTCGCTCTGTTCACGCACCGGCCAATCGCCTTGTCGGTGACAAGAATCCAGCGGCGCCCAGGCGCACCTTCCACCCATTTCCGCGCATGGTGCCATTGCACGTCCGACGGCTGCTTGAACCCGAAGTCCRCAGGCACCGAAGATCCCACCTGCAGGTAGTTCTGCTCGCGCCAGTCCACAAGGCCGAGTTCTCCACGAGTTCCGATGATCGAGTGAACCTGCTGCATTACCTGCCGCGACGAAGCGGAGGCGTCGAGTGCGGGCAGCAGTCCAAAGCCGTAGGAAGTCCACAGGACCGCCACTGAAAGTACCGTGAGCATGGCTGGTCTGCGGGTCCCGAACGCCGCAACCAGCAGCAGCATCGCCACACCGATAAACAACAGCCAATGCGTCAATGCCTGCAAAACTTCGGGCGTCAGATCCCGGCCCGCCAGCCGAGACTGCAACCAGTCAGCGTTGCCCATGATGGACGCTACGACGATCAATGCAGCCATAGCGATCAGCGCCGGGAAGGCTGTCAATGTCCACCGGGCATATCGTTGCCGCAGCAGCCCCTCGAGCAGCGGTGCCGCCGCGACACACAGTGCCGGAAGCGCGGGGAGGATGTAGACCTCTCTCTTGCCAGGGCTCGCGCTGAAGAAGACAAGCACGAGCGCCGCCCATCCCAGCAGGAGCCAATAGCGACTGTCACCGCGGGAAATTCGCCTTGCCCACGCCGGCAGAATCCATGGCAGGAGCAGGCAGCCTGGGAGCCACAGGGTCAGCATCACCTGCACGTAGTACCAAGCCGGTTGAATGTGGTGCCATGCCCCTGCGTATCGGGTTGCCGTCTGCTGGTAAAGCAGCTCTCTCGCGTAGACATCCAGCTCCGCACCGTGGGGGGCCGCCAAGGCAATTCCCAGCGGAAGCAACCATACTGACAACCCTAATGCGAACCCAAGCGGAATCAGAAACCACTGCAGGCTGCTTGCGGGTACCGCATGCACCTTCCCTTTGAACCGCAGCGTGAGCCAGGAAACAAACAGGAGCAGCGGAAGGAAACCAACCCCCTTGGTGACAGTTCCAAGACCCGCAGCAAATGCCCCCAACAATAGCGCCGTAAGATTGGGGCCACGCCAGAGGTGGGCGAGCAAGCCCCACAACGAGGCCGTCATCATCGCCAAGAGCACCATGTCGATCTGCGCGCGCTTGGCCATGAGGCCAAACTGGAGCGTTGCGAACAGGGCCAGGGCTGCATATCGACCTATGCGCCGGCTCCAGAGCATGGCGCCTATGCGATAGGTCATCCAAAGCGTTGCAAGCGCGGCCAGCAGCGACGGGAGAAGGAAGGCGACATTCCAGTTCCTGATGAGCGAGTAAGCACCGGCCTGCATCCACATGAAGACGGGCGGCTTCTCCGCGTACAGCTCGATTCCGCGATGCGGTAGCAACCATTGCCCCGATTCAACCATCGTCCTGGCTGCCAGTACGAAACGAGGCTCGTCAGGTGGAGCCGGGGCCCGCATCCCCAGGCCGGCAATCAAGCTGAAGACGATGGAAAAGACGATGACCCAAGTCCACCAACGCCGTGGTGAAACGGAGTCAACTCGCGTGTTCCCGGCTGCGACGGTTCCGTTCATGCTCAGGCTCTGGTCAGAGAAGCAGGATCAACAGCCACGCTGCTGCGGTCCCGATCAGAGCGACGAATACCGCAGCCGACCCCATGTCTTTGGCGCGGCCAGCAAGCTCGTGATGCTCCGGACCRTACCGTTCAATCACGGCCTCGATGGCCGAATTGAGCAGTTCAAGTGCCAGAACCATCAGAACGGTGATGATCAGAACGGCCTTTTCCAACCCGCCGTCGCCGAGAAGG
>NZ_JBFTOJ010000181.1:0-7571 GCF_056397905.1 Stenotrophomonas sp. 05L414_2 | reverse complement strand
GATCGAAGAAGGTGTACTCGAACGGCAGTGGCGTGCTGCCCGGATTGTTCGGATGGCCGACCGGCAGGACAGCGGCGATATCGGTCAGCGTACCGGTGGCGGGATTGTAGGCACGCAGGCCCGGGCCGACCGTCAGCGGGGCGCTGAAGATCTGGTCGGCCTTGTTGTGGCTGTACAGCACGTCGGCGAAGGCTTCGACGCTGTCACTGAAGCGATAGGTCGCGCTCAACGATGCCTGCAGGCGCTCGGCGCCGGGCTGCAGGGTCTTGAACGGCTGCGCGTTGAAGGCGCAGGCCTGGCCGGGCAGGGTGCTGCCGAAGTCGCTGTAGGGACGCAGCTCGCTGCCCTCGGGGCAGGGCGAGAACGGCTGCGGTGCGCGCGGATTGGACAGCCAGTTGCCACCGGCGGTGGACCAGCCGGCGAGGCGGCCACCGGGCTTGTCGCGGAAATCGCCGTCGCGGGTGTACGCGCGCTGGTCGGCGTCGAGGCGGTCGCGCTTGAGCAGGTCCAGCCCGAACAGCACGTTCCAGCCTTGCTGCTCGAGGTCACCGAAGCCGGCCAGCAGGTTGGCCTTGCGCTCGTTCAGGCCGCCCTGGGTGGCGGTGCCGAAACCACCGCCGACTTCCACGCCCTGGAAGTCGCGACGCAGGATGATGTTGATGACGCCGGCGATGGCGTCCGAGCCGTACACCGCCGAGGCGCCATCCTTCAGCACTTCGATGCGCTCGACCGCGCTGATCGGCAGCGCATTGAGGTCGACGAAGGTGTCCTGGGTGTTGAGCGCGAAACCGAAGTTGGCCACGCGGTAGCCGTTGACCAGTACCAGCGTGTTCTTCGGTGACAGCCCGCGCAGGCCGATCGAGGCCGATCCCGCAGCGAAGCTGCCGGTGTACTGCTCGTCGAAACTGTTGCCGGCGTTGGCCGACAGGTTGCGCAGCACGTCGGTAAGGGTGGAGCGGCCGGTCTGCAGGATCTGCTCGCGGGTGACGACCTGCACCGGGTTGGGGCCGGCGGTGTCGCTGCGCTTGATGTTCGAGCCGGTCACCAGCACGGTGCCGAGGGTGGTGCTGTCCTTGCCGGTGTCGGCGGTTTCAGCGGCGCTGGCGGTGCCAGCGACGAGGACCAGCGCGACCGCGCTGGAAAGCAGGGTGGTGCGATACATGGAAGCGACTACGCCAAACGGTGGAGGAGCCGCCAGTACCGCACGCGGGTGAGTGCGCCTTCCAATGACGAAAGCGCATTCAGTTATACATCACAGGTTCTTAACGAAAGTCGGCGGCCTTGGTGGGGCAGACCATCTCGGTGGGTGCGGACCGTTGGTCCGCACGCTCCTGCAGGGTCAGAGCCCTTCCCTTTCGGAAAGGGATCCGACCCCGTGGGCATCAGGCGCGCAGCAGCACCTTGCCATTGCGGCCCGAACCGGCGCCGGCTTTCGCCGCCTGGGCGATGTCGTCCAATGCGAAGATCTGCTCCACCGGCAGGGTCAGTTCACCCCCGGCCGCACGCTTCAGCAGTTCACCCACCAACCGCCGCTTGTCTTCCACCGCCATTGCCTGGCTGACCTTGCTGCCCCAGAAGCCCTTCACCGTGGCTTCCTTGTAGATCAGGCCGCCGGCGGGAATGCGCATCGGCTCGCCGCTCATCACACCGAAAGAGACCAGGGTGCCGTGGTGGCCGAGCAGGTCGACCAGGTCGCCGCTGGCATCGCCACCGATGGAATCGACTGCAGCAGCGGCCTGCGCTTGCCCGGTGGCTTCGCGCACGCGGTCCTTCCAGCCGTCCACCGAGGTATCGAACACGTGATCGATGCCCAGTGCCTGCAGTTGCGCCACGGCCTCGGCATTGCGCACCAGGTTGGCCACGTGCACGCCGCGCGCCTTTGCGAGCATCGCCAGCGATTTGCCGACGGCACCGTTGGCGGTGTTCTGCACGATCCACTGGCCCTGCTCGACGTGCAGGAATTCCAGCAGCATCAACGCGCTCAGCGGCATGGCGATCAGCTGTGCGGCCATTTCATCGGCGATCGCGTCCGGCATCGGGATCACCATCCGCGCCGGTGCGATGAACGCTTCGGCCCAGGTGCCGTGCACCGAGGCGGCGGCAACCCGCTGGCCGATCTGCAGGCCGTCGACGCCTTCGCCGAGCGCATCGACCACGCCCAGTGCTTCGCTGCCGCCGATCGCCGGCAGCGTCGGCTTGTAGCCATACAGGCCACGCACGGTCAGCAGATCGTGGTTGTGGATCGAGGCCAGCACGGTGCGGATGCGTACTTCGCCGGGACCGGGTTCGGGCAGGGGGGCATCGGCAACGGYGAGGACCTGGGCTGGATCGCCGAAGGAGGAGTACAGGGCAGCGCGCATGGGCGGTGTTCCAATGAAAGTTGAAGTTGTACCGAACTGGGGATGCGCTCAGCGTCGACAAGGCCGCGCACGTGCAACACGGCATCCTGCGACCGATGGTCGCGTTGGCGCGCGATCACCGCATCTTGTGTTGACGGCTCGGAATATCCCCACTATGTTGTGGCTGTCACTCCCGGTCAGCCGCCGCCGCCGGACATGCAGCAAACGTCCCGCGGCCCGCCCCTGAAGGCTTGCCGTGTCGACGCGGCCGCCACCGTGCGGACGCAGGTCGCCCCCACGGCCCGGATACCGGCCGCAGGCGCAGGCAGATGCCGACGACCTGTGTTCCCGCCCCTTGGCACTTCACCCGTTCGCCCCGTGCGCCGGTATCGCGTGCAGGGCCGCCATGGCATCGGACGCCGACGCGCGCACGAGCCTGGAGTTCCACCACCATGACCGACAGTACCTTCCGCGTGGCCGACCTGGCCGGCGCCGGCGACGCCATGCGCGCCAGCGGCGAGCGCGTGCCGACCTGGATCACCAAGGAAGCCGGCAATCGTCGCCTGCCGTTCGATGCGGCGCGCCTGCTGCGCAGCATCGACACCACCCACGCCGACCTGCCGCAGCTGGATGTGGCCGACTATCGCCGCGTGGTGCTGGCGATGGTCGAACGCAAGCCCAGCATCAGTGCCGATGATCTGGTGGATCTGCTGATCCGCGAAGCGGAATCGCGCGTCGACCTTGTCGCGCCGCAGTGGGAACAGTTCGCTGCACGCCTGTATCTGCGCCGGCTTTACAAGCGCGCCAGCCGCAACCGCTTCTACGATGTCAGCCTGAAGTACGGTTCCTACGTGGGCCTGCAGGAAAGCCTGGCCGACCGCGGCATCTACAGCAATGACATCCTGCGCTGCTATTCGAAGGAAGAGCTGCAGCAGGCCGGCGAGATGATCGACCCCGAGCGCGATCGTCTGTTCGCCTACAACGGGCTGTACCTGCTGGCCACGCGCTACCTGGCTACCGATCGCAGCCGCGAGGTGTATGAGCTGCCGCAGGAACGTTGGCTGACCATTGCCCTGTACCTGATGCAGAACGAGGGCGGGGCTGGTGAGAGCGGCCGCGTGCGCCGCATGCAGCTGGTGGGCGAGGCGTACTGGGCGTTGTCCAACCTGTACATGACCGTGGCCACGCCGACCCTGGCCAATGCCGGCAAGGTCGGCGGCCAGCTGTCGAGCTGCTTCATCGACACGGTGGACGACAGCCTGCAGGGCATCTATGACTCCAACACCGATATCGCCCGCGTGTCCAAGCACGGTGGGGGCGTGGGTGCGTACCTGGGGTACGTGCGCAGCAGTGGCGCGCCGATCCGCGGCGTGCCCAACTCGTCCGGCGRCGTGGTGCCGTGGATCAAGCAGCTCAACAACACGGCGGTGTCGGTCGACCAGCTCGGCCAGCGCAAGGGTGCAGTGGCGGTGTACCTGGACATCTGGCACCGCGACATCGAGGCGTTCATGGACCTGCGCCTGAACAACGGCGACCAGCGCCTGCGTGCGCATGATGTGTTCACCGCCATCTGCGTGCCGGACCTGTTCATGGAGGCCGTCGAGCGCCGTGCCGACTGGTACCTGTTCGATCCGCACGAGGTGAAGCAGGCCAAGGGCTGGTACCTGCAGGATTTCTACGACGAGAAGCGAGGGCAGGGCAGTTTCCGTGACCGCTACGCCGAGCTGGTGGCCGACGAACGCATCAGCCGTCGCACGGTGAAGGCGATCGACCTGTTCAAGCGGATCATGCTCAGCCAGCTGGAAACCGGCAACCCGTTCCTGTTCTACCGCGACGAAGTGAACCGGAAGAACCCGAACAAGCATGCGGGCATGGTCTATTCCAGCAACCTTTGCACCGAGATCCTGCAGAACATGAGCCCGACGCGGATGATCCAGGAGATCGTCAGCGGCGACCAGATCGTCACCACCCGCCGCGCGGGCGACTTCGTGGTCTGCAACCTGTCGTCGATCAACCTCGGCCGTGCCATCACCGCCCCCGAGGATCTGCTGGCCAAGGATGTGCTGGAACGGTTGATTCCGATCCAGGTACGCATGCTCGACAACGTGATCGATCTCAATGCGCTGCCGGTGCCGCAGGCCACCATCACCAACCGCAAGTATCGCGCCATCGGCCTGGGCACGTTCGGCTGGCATCACCTGCTGGCACAGCAGGCGATCCATTGGGAATCGCCCGAGGCCGAGGAACTGTCCGATCGCCTGTTCGAGCGCATCAACTTCCTGACCATCCAGGCCAGCGCGCAGCTGGCCAAGGAGAAGGGCAGCTATCCGATGTTCGCCGGCAGCGACTGGCACAACGGCAACTATTTCCGTGACCGCGATTACAGTGGCGCGGCCTGGGACAGTCTTGCGCGCGAGGTAGCGACCAACGGCCTGCGCAATGGCTGGCTGCTGGCGGTGGCGCCGAACATGAGCACCGCGCAGATCGCCGGCTCCACCGCGTCGATCGACCCGATCTACAGCGCGTTCTACTACGAGGAAAAGAAGGACTTCCGGCGACCGGTGGCCGCGCCTGGCCTGTCGCTGGACACCTGGCCGTACTACGAGAAGGGTGCCTACAAGGTCGACCAGTTCGCCAGCGTGCGGCAGAACGCACGCCGCCAGCGCCATGTGGACCAGTCGATCAGCTTCAACCTGTACGTGCCCAGCACGATCCGCGCCAGCACCCTGCTGGAGCTGCACCTGAGTGCCTGGCGGGAAGGGTTGAAGACCACCTACTACGTGCGCTCCAACGACATCGACATCAGCGAATGCGAGTGGTGCTCGAGCTGATCGCTGCGCTCCAACCGCGGTAGCGCCGGGCCAGGCCCGGCGAGCGCAGCGCGCGGCCACCGCACCTTACCTTCCGCCGGGCATGGCCCGGCGCTACCTCTGCAGGAAAGACCATGGCAACACCCCTGGACCGCATCAAGATCCTCGAACCGCGCCACCCCAACCGCAGCACCGGCATCATCAACGGCCGCACCAGCGGCATCCTCAACTGGAACGACATTCCGTACCCGTCGTTCTATCGCGCCTACAAGGAGCTGTCGACCAACTTCTGGATCCCCGACGAAGTGGACATGAAGGTGGATGCACGCCAGTACGGCGAGCTCAACGCGCGCGAGAAGAACGCCTACGATTCCATCATCGGCCTGCTGGCCACGCTGGATTCGCCGCAGACGCGCTTCATCTACAACGTCGCCGAGTACATCACCGATCCGGCCGCGCACGCCAACGCGGCGATCATCGGCCAGCAGGAGGTGATCCACAACGAGAGCTACAGCTACGTGCTGGCCTCGATCACCGACCTGCCCAACCAGAACCGCATCTTCGAGATCGCCCGCACCCATCCCACCATCATCAAGCGCAACGCGCCGATCATGGGGGCCTATGACGATTTCATGCGCGAGAAGACCGCCGAAACCCTGCTGAAGTCGTTGATCCAGTCCTCGATCCTGGAAGGCATCAACTTCTATTCCGGCTTCGCGTACTTCTACAACATGGTGCGGCAGAACCGCATGAACGGCACCGGCAAGATCATCAGCTTCATCAACCGTGACGAACTGGCCCACACCAAGTTCATCAGCGAGCTGATCCGCGCCATCATCGGCGAGAACCCGGAACTGCAGACCAACGAGCTGACCGCCTACGTGCACCAGTCGTTCGAACACGCCATTGAACTGGAAACCCAGTGGTCGGCGGAGGTGCTGGATGGCATCGATGGCATCGACGTGGACGAGATGGTGCGCTACGTGAAGTACCGCGCCAACAAGATGGCCGGCATGCTCGGCATCGAGCGCCTGTACAGCGACACCGCCGACAACGTGATGCCGTGGATCAAGGCCTACGCCGACAACTTCACCGAGACCAAGACCGACTTCTTCGAGATGCGCAATGCAAGCTACAAGAAGACCAACGTCGACAACGGCTTCGACGACCTCTGAGCGCGGCCCGGCGCTGCGCATCCTGATCGTGGTGGCGTCGCTCAGCGGCAACACCCGTGAGCTCGGCCGCCACATCGCCGCGCGTTGCCGGGCCGCAGGCCACGCCGTGCACTGGCAGGAGGCCGACGACCTGCGCCAGGCCCCGCCGTTGCCGGTGGACGAGGCTGACCTGGTGCTGCTGGGCTGCTGGACCGACAACGCCGGGCGCACACCGTCGGAGATGAAGGCCTGGGTGGCAGGCATCGCCGAGCGCGGCCAGCGGCCGCGGCAGGTGGCGGTGTTCGGCACCGGTGAAACGCAGTGGGGGCAGGAGTACTACTGCGGTGCGGTGCACCGGCTGATCCGCTATTTCCACAGTGGCTACCCGCCGCTGGAGATCGAACAGATGCCACATGGCCGGCGGCATGCCGCGGCCATCGATACCTGGACCGATGCGGTCCTGGATCACTACTGGAGTACCACCGATGCAGATCATCGACGCCACCACGCCTGAGCAGTTCCAGCAGTTGCTGGCCGACCATCCACGCGTGCTGGTGGACTTCCACAAGGACCAGTGCCCGGGCTGCCGGATGCTGGACATGTCGCTGCAGCGGGTGGCCAGCGGCACTGCAGGGCAGGGCACGACCCTGCTGCGGGTGCAGCTGGAGGTGGTGGGCGAGGCGTTCTTCCGCGAGCTGGGCCTGCGGCAGACCCCTACGTTGTCGCTGTTCCTGGACGGTGACGAGCGCATGCGCATGCCGGGTTTCCAGTCGCCGCAGCAGATCGAAGCGGCCATCGCGGAGTTCCTGTAGCGCCGGTAATGCCACATCCACGCATGGCGTGGATCTACTGCAGGTCGCCAGCGGTAGCGCCGGGCAATGCCCGGCGGATTCCCACCGCGCGGATCAACCGGCTGCGAACGTATCCACCAGCAGCTTCACGTTCAGCACCACGATCACCAGCGCGATCACCCAGGCGATGCCGCCGAGCCAGCGCGGCGCCACCAGCGCGCCCATCGTCACCTTGTCGGTCACGATGCGTACCAGCGGGATGATCGCGAACGGCAGCTGCATGGACAGCACCACCTGGCTCAGCACCAGAAGCTTCACCGCGCCCTGGTCGCCGAACAGCATGATGACCACCACCACCGGAATGATCGCCAGCGCGCGGGTGATCAGCCGCCGCAKCCASGSYGGCAGGCGSAKGCGCAGGAASCCTTCCATCACGATCTGCCCGGCCAGTGTCGCGGTCACCGTGGAGTTCAAGCC
>NZ_JBFTOJ010000180.1:0-10276 GCF_056397905.1 Stenotrophomonas sp. 05L414_2 | reverse complement strand
GATCTGAACGACGGCAACCTCGCCGCCAATCCGGTGGCCGGCCGTCCGCCGATCGTCGATGGCGTGCTCGGCGGCAAGATGGACATTTGGACTGTCGGCGCGAACTGGTACTGGCGCTCGAACTTCAAGCTGATGCTCAACTACGTGATGGTCGACAGCAAGAAGTACAGCTCGACCGCCCGCGGCTTCGTCAACGACGATCCGAACATCCTGGAAGCCCGCGCGCAGTTCTTCTGGTAATACCGGAAGCACGCGTTCGAACGAAGGCACGGCCCAGGCCGTGCCTTCGTCGTTGTGGGCAGGCGGTGGCCGCGCGATGATGCCCTGCCCTGTCGACAAGGACCTTCGGGATGCCTTCTTCGCTCCGCCTGCGCCGCCTGCTTTGCGGTGTCCTGCTCGCTGCCCTGCCCGCCACTGCGTTTGCCTGTGACGATGCGGATACCGTGCGTGAGGCCGCGTATCGGCAGTTGCCGGCCGGCGCGCTGCCGGTCACGGCACGTTTCACCGATGCGGACAGCACGGCCTGCCGCGCGTGGCCCGCGCAGCCCGGCACGACCCTGCTGGCCGTCGCCCAATGGACCGCCCCCGCCTCGGAAGACGTGCGCGGTGGCGACCTGGACCTGCTGCTGATCGATACCGCCAGTGGCCAGCCGCTGGCCTGGACCCGCGTGGCCGATGCGGTCAGCAGTGATGCGCTGCGCTTTACCGGCCTGCGCCTGGACACAGCACGCTGGCAGTTGGACCCCGCCACCCGCGCGTTCGGCGTGCGCATGGACTACAGCGGCAGCTCAGGACCCAACCCGTTCGCGCAGACCGAACTGCAGTTGTTCGTACGCGAGGGCCGGCAGCTGCGCCGGGTGCTTGCCCCGCTGGCCGTCAGTGGCAGTCGCGGCGAATGGGATACGCGTTGCGCCGGCGAGTTCAGCCGCTTCGAGCGCACGCTGGAGATGGGCAGTGCCAATGCCGCTGGCCTGGCGCCGATCGTGGTGCGCGAAAAACGCACCGATACGATCAGCGTCGCCACCGGTGACGACTGCCATGCCACCGACACGACGGCACCCGTACAGCGCTGGACACTGCAGCCCCGCGACGGTCGCTATGCCGTTCCGGAGGCGCTGCGCGGGCTCTGAAGGGCGGGCTTGGGCACCGCCATGACGGCTGTCACGTTCGCGTCATATGACAGACGCGGGCGTGTCATGGAACCGTTATGGAATGTGCACCGAAACGTCGGGCAGCCGCCCCTCGACCACCCCAGGAGTCTCTCCCGTGATCCACGCCTTCAAGTCGCGCGCCGCCGTCGCCATTCTGGCCGCGTCGTCCGTGTTCGCCGCCAACGCCGCCGATGTCACCGGCGCGGGCGCCTCGTTCATCTACCCGGTGATGTCCAAGTGGTCGGCCGACTACAGCACCGCTACCGGCAAGAAGGTCAACTACCAGTCGATCGGTTCCGGCGGTGGTATCGCCCAGATCAAGGCAGCGACCGTGGACTTCGGTTCGTCCGACGCGCCGCTGAAGCCGGAAGAGCTGGCTGCCGCCGGCCTGGCCCAGTTCCCGTCGGTGATCGGTGGCGTGGTGCCGGTGATCAACGTTGCTGGCGTCGCCCCCGGCGCGCTGAAGCTGGACGGCCCGACCCTGGCCAACATCTTCCTGGGCAAGATCACCACCTGGAACGACCCGGCCATCGCCGCCCTCAACAGTGGCCTGACCCTGCCCAGCGGCAAGATCACGATCGTTCATCGTTCGGACGGCTCGGGCACCACCTTCAACTTCGTCAACTACCTGTCCAAGGTCAGCCCGGAGTGGAAGAGCAAGGTCGGTGAAGGCACTTCGGTACAGTGGCCGGCCGGCATCGGCGGCAAGGGCAACGAAGGCGTTGCTGCCTACGTGAAGCAGATCAAGGGCGGCATCGGCTATGTCGAACTGTCCTACGCGCTGCAGAACAAGATGTCCTACGCGGCGATGAAGAATGCGGCCGGCAAGATCGTGCAGCCKTCGGACRCCTCGTTCTCGGCCGCYGCGGCMAGCGCCGACTGGGCCAACGCCCGTGACTTCTACCTGGTGATGACCAACGCCCCGGGCGCTGATGCGTGGCCGATCACCGCCACCAACTTCATCCTGGTGCGCAAGCAGCCGAAGAACGTGGCGGGCGCCAAGGCCACGCAGGAGTTCTTCCGCTGGGTCTACAAGAATGGCGATGCGCAGGCCAAGCAGCTGGACTACGTGCCGCTGCCGGACGCGCTGGTGCGCCAGATCGAGACCTACTGGACGCAGAACCTGAAGTACTGAGTTCGTTGCAAGGCGTTCCCCCGCAGGAACGGGGCCGGCGGGTCCTCTCTCCCCCGCCGGCCCCACCGGGCGCTGGATCCTTCGGGGTCCGGCGCTCTTCTTCTTTGTAGGGTTGGTCGTGAAAGGCGCTGCGCTTCCCTTGATGAGTTGCTGCGGCGATGGGCCGGGCTGCGCAGGACGGCCGCAAGTACGTCCTTGTAGGCTCGGCCCATCGCCGCCTGATGGTTCATCGGGGCGCGGTGGGGTCATGGAAGGCAGGAGCGGGGGCAACGGTGCTATGGAGTGACCATGAAACTGCACTCGGCCAGCCTTGCCGCCCTTTCCCTGGCCATCGCCCTGGGCCTGTCTGCCTGCGGTGGCGACAAGCAGGCCGCACAGCAGCCGGCCGCTGACGGCGCCGCTGCTCCGGCCGCTGCCGGCGACAAGGTGACCGCTGAGGTCTCCGGTGCCGGCGCCTCCTTCATCTTCCCGCTGGTGTCCAAGTGGTCGGCCGACTACAACACCGCCACCGGCGCGAAGATCAACTACCAGTCGATCGGTTCCGGTGGTGGCATCGCCCAGATCAAGGCCGGCACCGTTGATTTCGGTTCGTCCGACAAGCCGCTGAGCAGCGACGAGCTGGCCCAGGCCGGCCTGGCCCAGTTCCCGTCGGCCATCGGCGGCGTGGTGCCGGTGGTCAACATCGACGGCCTGGAAGCCGGCAAGCTGCGCCTCAGTGGCGCCCTGCTCGCCGACATCTTCCTGGGCAAGGTCAAGACCTGGAACGACCCGGCCATCGTCGCCGCCAACCCGGGCGTGACCCTGCCGGACGGCAAGATCACCATCGTCCACCGTTCGGATGGTTCGGGCACCACCTTCAACTTCTCCAACTACCTGTCCAAGGTCAGCCCGGAGTGGAAGAGCAAGGTCGGCGAAGGCACCTCGGTGCAGTGGCCGGACGGTGTGGGTGGCAAGGGCWATGAAGGCGTTGCTTCCTACGTGAAGCAGATCAAGGGCTCGATCGGCTACGTCGAACTGGCCTATGCCCTGCAGAACGCGATGCCGTACACCTCGCTGCAGAACGCGGCCGGCACCTGGGTGCAGCCGAACGCTGAAACCTTCGCCGCCGCTGCCGCCAGCGCCGACTGGGCCAGCGCCAAGGACTTCAACCTGGTCATCACCAACGCCCCGGGCGAGCAGGCGTGGCCGATCACCGCCACCAACTTCATGCTGATGCAGAAGAAGCCGAAGGATGCCAAGCGCAACCAGGATGCGCTGGCCTTCTTCAAGTGGGCCTTCGAAAGCGGCCAGACCCAGGCCAACGAACTGCACTACGTGCCGCTGCCGGCCGAGCTGGTCAAGCAGATCGAAGCCTACTGGGCGACCGAACTGAAGTGATGGACCCGACGGTGCCCGCCACGTGCGGGCACCGTCTCCTGCACATCGTGCTGCCCCGCCCCTTCCTGGCCCTGCCGTCCCCATGAATGCCATCGCCCAGCCTGTAGCCGCCCCGTCCACGCGTGATACGCGTGATGCCCGCAACGACAAACTGTTCCGATGGGTGCTGGTCGGCACCGTCATCTTCGTCCTGATCGCGCTGGCCTGCGCCGCACTGTCGATGCTGTGGGGTGGTCGCCACGCCCTGCAGATGCAGGGCCTGAGCTTCTTCTTCTCCTCCGACTGGAATCCGGTCGAAAACAAGTTCGGCGCCCTCGCCCCGATCTACGGCACCCTGGTCACCGCGCTGATCGCGATGGTCATCGCCGTGCCGGTCAGCTTCGGCATCGCCTTCTTCCTCACCGAAGTGGCACCGCGCTGGCTGCGTGGTCCGGTCGGTACCGCCATCGAACTGCTGGCGGGCATTCCCTCGATCATCTACGGCATGTGGGGCCTGTTCGTGCTGGTGCCGGTGATGACCGAGTACGTCACCCCGTTCCTCAACGAAACCCTGGGCGAATGGCCGATCATCGGCCCGGTGTTCCAGGGCCCGCCGCTGGGCATCGGCATGCTCACCGCCGGCTTCGTGCTGGCGATCATGGTCATCCCGTTCATCTCCTCGGTGATGCGCGAAGTGTTCCTGACCGTGCCGACCCGCCTGAAGGAATCGGCCTACGCGCTGGGCTCCACCAAGTGGGAAGTGAGCTGGGACATCGTGCTGCCCTACACCCGCTCGGCGGTGATCGGTGGCGTGTTCCTCGGCCTSGRCCGCGCRCTGGGCGAGACGATGGCGGTGGCCTTCGTGATCGGCAACAGCGTGCGCCTGTCGCCGTCGCTGCTGGAACCGGGCACCACCATCGCCGCACTGATCGCCAACGACTTCGGCGAAGCCACTGAAACCTACCGCTCGGCGTTGCTGCTGCTCGGCTTCGTCCTCTTCATCGTCACCTTCGTGGTGCTCGCCATCGCCCGCCTGATGCTGATGCGCCTGTCCCGCAAGGAGGGCAACTGATGTCCAGCACCGCTGACTCCCTGTACCTGCGCCGCCGCATCGGCAATGTCATCGCCATCGCGATGTCCTGCGCCACCGCGCTGTTCGGCCTGTTCTTCCTCGGCTGGATCCTGTTCACCCTGGCCTCCAAGGGCCTGGCCGGCATCAACCTGGATCTGTTCACCAAGATGACACCGCCGCCGATGCAGGAAGGCGGCCTGGCCAACGCCTTCTTCGGCAGTGCGGTGATGTGTGCGCTGGCGATCGGCATCGGCACCCCGCTGGGTGTGCTGGCCGGCACCTGGCTGGCCGAGTACGGCAACGCCCGCAAGGCCGGCACCGTGGTCCGCTTCGTCAACGACATCCTGCTGTCGGCCCCGTCCATCGTGCTGGGCCTGTTCGTCTACACCCTGTACGTGATGCAGACCGGCGGCAGCTTCTCCGCCTTCGCCGGTGCACTGTCGCTGGCCTTCATCGTGCTGCCGGTGGTGGTGCGTACCACCGACGAGATGCTGCGCCTGGTGCCTTCGCAGATGCGCGAAGCCGCGCTTTCGCTGGGCATTCCGCAGTGGAAGGTGATCGTGCAGGTGCTGTACCGCAGTGCCTCGGCCGGCATCATCACCGGCATCCTGCTGGCGCTGGCCCGCATTTCCGGCGAGACCGCACCGCTGCTGTTCACCGCCTTCGGGAACCAGTACTGGAACAGCAACGTGTTCCAGCCGATGGCCTCGGTGCCGGTGGTGATGAACCAGTTCGCCGGCAGCCCGTACGAATCCTGGCAGGTGCTGGCCTGGGCCGGCGCGCTGGTGCTGACCGTGTTCGTGCTGCTGGTCAGCCTCTCTGCGCGCGGCATCCTGCTGCGCAACCGTATCTCCCATGACTGACCTTTCCGTGGATACCGCCATGAACGACCTTTCCAACGCCGTGCCGATGCAGCGCATCGTCGTGCCGGCCTCGCACGAGAACCTGCACGCTCCGGCCCCGGTCAAGCTCGCCGCGCGTGGACTGGACTTCTACTACGACAAGTTCCACGCCCTGAAGGGCATCAACCTGGAGATCCCGGAAAAGCGCGTGACCGCGCTGATCGGTCCCTCCGGTTGCGGCAAGTCGACTCTGCTGCGCATCTTCAACCGCATCTACGCGCTGTATCCGAAGCTGGAAGCGCGCGGTGAGGTGATCCTCGACGGCGAGAACATCCTGTCGCCGAAGTACCCGATGAACCGCCTGCGCAGCAAGGTCGGCATGGTGTTCCAGAAGCCGGTGCCGTTCCCGATGACCATCTTCGAGAACGTGGCCTACGGCATCCGCCACCACGAGAAGCTGTCCAAGGCGGACATGGCCGACCGTGTCGAGCACGCGCTGCGCCAGGGCGCGCTGTGGGACGAAGTGAAGGACAAGCTCAACCAGAGCGCGCTAGGCCTGTCCGGTGGCCAGCAGCAACGTCTGTGCATCGCCCGTGCCGTGGCCCTGCGCCCGTCGGTGCTGCTGCTGGACGAGCCGACCTCGGCGCTGGACCCGATTTCCACCAGCCGCATCGAGCAGCTGGTGGAAGAGCTCAAGCACGAGTACACCATCGTGATCGTCACCCACAACATGCAGCAGGCCGCGCGCGTGTCCGATTACACCGCCTTCATGTACCTGGGCGACCTGATCGAACACGACCGCACCGAAGTGATCTTCTCGCAGCCGTCCAAGCAGCAGACCGAGGATTACATCACCGGCCGGTTCGGCTGATCGGCGCTGACGCTTCGTCACCTGTCCCAGCCAGGCGCGCCTGGCTCTACCTGGATTGCAGAACATGAACCTTCCCAACGACCACATCGTCAAAAGCTACGACGAAGAGCAGCAGCGCCTGGTGGCCGAAATCGTGCGCATGGGCGAGATGGCCGTCGCCCAGCTGGAGGCGTCGATGGACGTCATCGAGAAGCGCGATGAGAACGCCGCCCATCGCATCATCGCCAACGACGAAGCGATCGATGCGCTGGAACAGCAGATCAGCCACGACGTGATGCGCCTGGCGCTGCGTGGCCCGATGGCCCGCGACCTGCGCGAGATCCTCGCCGGCCTGCGCATTCCGGCCGATATCGAACGCATCGGCGACTACGCGGCCAACGTCGCCAAGCGCTCGATCGCGCTGGGCAAGGTGCCGCCGCTGCCGCAGATCCAGGGCCTGCGCGCCCTCGGCCGCCTGGCCGCACAGCAGGTCCGTCGCGCCATTGCCGCCTACCGCGACAACGATGCCGATGCCGCGCTGGAACTGCGCGAGGACGACGCCCGCCTGGACGCGCAGTACACCGCGCTGTTCCGCGAGCTGCTGACCTACATGATGGAAGACCCGCGCAACATCACCCCGTGCACCCACCTGCTGTTCATGGCCAAGAACCTGGAGCGCGTGGGCGACCATGCCACCAACATCGCCGAGAACGTGTGGTTCCTGGTGCACGGCGAACAGCCGCTGCCGCCGCGCCAGAAGCGCGACGAGACCTCCAGCGCGGGCGATATCTGATACTGCACTGCAACACCGGATTCGACTCCAGGGTGGCCGCTGTCCTCGTGACAGCGGCCTTTTTGTTGGCGCTGCAATACTTCTCACGAAAATTTGAATTCCCGGCGAGGATTCGTTGAGTAGGATCGCTGCACCATCGCTTCACCACGGGCACCCGCCCACCACCCAGGAGCACGACCGATGAGCACCTCCAACAAGACGCTGTCCCTGCTGACCGCCACCGCCCTGGCCGCAGGCCTCGGCATGACCGCCTCCGCCTCGGCCCTGAGCATGACCGACCTCGCCCAGGGCTACCTGGTGGCCGGCCAGGCGGCCAAGGCCACCGATGCGAAGGCGACCGATGCAAAATCCGCCGATGCGGCCAAGCATGCCGAAGGCAAGTGTGGCGCCGACGGCAAGAGTGCTGAAGGCAAGTGCGGCGGCGACAAGAGCAAGGCAGCGGCCGGTGCGGACACCAAGGCCAAGACCGGCGGTGACAAGAAGTCGGCCGAAGGCAAGTGCGGCGAAGGCAAGTGCGGTGGCAAGCACTGACGTCCGCGCCGGCGTCGTCCACCCGAGGTCGCCGCTTCCTGCGGCGGCCGTGGGCCTGGGCCTGCGCCGTGCCCTGCTGCAGGACCTGCGCGATGCACCGGCCGGCGATTTCGATTTCCTCGAATGCGCGCCGGAGAACTGGATCGGTGTCGGTGGTCCCGCAGGTGACGCGTTGGCCGAACTGGCGGCGCGCCATACGTTGAGCTGCCACGGCCTGTCGTTGTCGCTGGGCGGCAGTGCCCCTCTGGATACCCAGCTGCTGGCGCAGGTGGGTGCGTTTCTGCACCAGCATCAAGTGCCGCTGTACAGCGAACACCTGAGCTACTGCAGCGACGAGGGCCACCTGTACGACCTGCTGCCGATTCCATTCACCGATGAAGCGATACGCCACACCGCTGCCCGCATCGCCCGGGTGCAGGACATTCTCGGCCGCCGCATCGCCGTGGAAAACGTGTCGTACTACCTGGCGCCGGACCCGACGATGGACGAACTGGCCTTCACCACTGCCGTGCTGGCCGAGGCCGACTGCGATCTGCTGCTGGACGTCAACAACGTCTACGTCAATGCCTGCAACCATGGCTACGACGCCGATGCCTTCATCGCCGGCCTGCCCGCACAACGCATCGTCTGCCTGCACGTGGCCGGGCACCTGGACGAGGCGCCGGACCTGAAGATCGACACCCATGGCAGCCCGGTGATCGACCCGGTGTGGGACCTGCTGGCACGCACCTACGCCCGTATCGGCCCACGCCCCACCCTGCTCGAACGCGACTTCAATTTCCCGCCCTACGCCGAGCTGCGGGGCGAACTGCAGACCATCCACCGCCTGCAGGCCGCGCATGCCGGAGCCGCCCATGGCTGATGCCCCCGAACGCCTGCGTGCGCAGCAGCACGCGTTCACCGCGCACCTGCGCGACCCGGCACAGGTACCGGCGCCGCCCGGCATGGACCCGCGTCGGGTGGCCGTGTACGAACGCCTGCTGTTCAACAATCTGTTGGGGTTGTTGAGCAATGGCTTCCCGGTCTGCGTGCGCCTTCTGGGCGAACCGGACTGGAGTGCACTGGTGCGCCACTATTTCGCCAGCCACCATTGCCACACCCCGTTGTTCACCGAACTGGCTGCCGAGTTCGTGCAGTGGCTGCAGGTGCAACCGGAGCTGCCGCATCCGGCGCTTGCCGAACTGGCCCACTACGAGTGGGTGGAGACCGCGCTGTACCAGCTGCAGGCCGATCCGCTGCCGGAACCGGGCAACATCGATCCGCTGCAGGTGCCGCTGCGCCGCTCACCGCTGGCCTGGCCGCTGCTGTACCGCTGGCCGGTGCATCAGCTGGGTAGCGAAGATGCACCGTCGCAACCACCGGCAGAGCCCACCGGCCTGCTGGTGCGGCGCGACGCTGATGGCGCGGTGCGATTTGCCACCCTGACCAGCCTCGCAGTGCATCTGCTGACCCTGATCGGCGAGTCCCCCGGGGCCACCGGCCAACAACAGCTGCAGCAACTGGCCGCCCTGCACCACCTCGATCCTGGGACATTGGCCGCCCCTGGCGCGCACCTGCTGCAGCAGTTCCTGCGTGCTGGCGTGATCGGTCCGCTCCCCGCTTCACCCTGACGCCCCTTCCAGGAGATGCACCGATGAAGACCCCGACCCTGGCCGCCGCACGCGGCCAGCTGGACCGTTTCGCCCCGTGGTTGGCCCCGCTTGGCCTGCGCCTGCTGCTTGCCTGGGAATTCTTCGAATCCGGGCGCGAGAAGCTGCACGGGCAGAACTGGTTCGCCGATCTGCAGGATGCTTTCCCGTTTCCGTTCGACCAGCTGCCCGCTGCGCTGAACTGGCAATTGGCCACCTGGTTCGAACTGGTGGGCGCAGCGTGCCTGCTGTTGGGCTTCGGCACCCGCGTTGCGGCCGCCAGCCTGCTGGTGCTGACGGCTGTGGCCACGTATGCGGTGCACTGGCCGGCCGAATGGAGCTCGCTGGGCGATCTGGCGATGGGCTATGCGATCAGCGATCAGGGCTTTGGCAACTTCAAACTGCCGGTGCTGTTCATGGCGATGCTGTTGCCGCTGCTGTTCACCGGTGCTGGGCGCCTGAGCGTGGATGAAGTGCTGGCGCGCTGGTATCCGTCGGGCCCCACGGCGCGGCCTGTGCTCCGGTAGATGCCGACCTTGGTCGGCGCGCAGGGTGCCAACCAAGGTTGGCACCTACCGGGATCCCGGGCGACGTGGTCGGCGCACGCCGCGCCGTCCGGTAAATGCCGTCCTTGGTCGGCGCACGCCGCGCGGTCCGGTAGATGCCGACCTTGGTCGGCGCGCAGGGTACCAACCAAGGCTGGCACCTACCGGGATCCCGGGCGCTCAGGGTCGCTCTGCTAGAATCCGTACATGACCGACCCCACTTCCGCACCTGCCGCCCTCCCTGTTTCCGACGTACCCCAGGCGCAGCGCGCGATGTCACAACGCTTCCGCGGCTTCCTGCCGGTGGTGGTGGATGTTGAAACCGGCGGCTTCGACAGCCAGCGCAACGCGCTGCTGGAAATCGCCGCCGTGC
>NZ_JBFTOJ010000179.1:0-7726 GCF_056397905.1 Stenotrophomonas sp. 05L414_2 | reverse complement strand
CTGGTGGCGGCTCCATCTTCAGCAGCATCGCCGGTACCAACAACTGCACCGCCGGACCGCATTGCGGTGGGTCATGGGTGCAGGAAATGGTCTTCAACAGCGGCCTGCCGGTGGGCACCCAGGTCTGGTACCCGAGCACGGCCGATGCCATCGCCAACACCAACGGCGTGGTCAATCCGGGTTTCGCGCCGGGCGAGATCGGTTCGCAGGTATTGCGCATCAACTCGCAGACCCAGATCAGCGAGATCAAGCAGGGGCGTGTCGACGGTGAGTGGAGCTTCGACAAGGGGCGCTTCCAGTTTGGCGTGGACTCGAGCAAGCAGACCACCCACCGCATCCAGGCAGCGGAGAATTACAACACCCTGGGCGATTGGGGCGTGGCCAACGTTGACGTGGATGTTGCCAACGGGCTGATGGACCTGCTGCAGCCGGTCAACATCGTCGGCCTGTTCAACGACTTCAATGCCAACAGCTTCACGGCCTGGCGCGGCGATGCCGGTCGCCTTGCGCAGTGGGCGGCGGACAACTATGGCGCCAATCTCGGCGTGAGCCCGCAGCGCGCCGCCGATAACCTGGTGGAAGAGAAGACGAAGTCGGCCTACTTCCAGGTGGAGCTGGATGGTGAGCTGGGCGGCATGCGTACCAATACCCGCCTGGGTGTGCGCTATGAAACCACCGATGTTGTCTCCACCTCGAACATCGCCATCCCGGAAGCCATCGAGTGGCAATCCAACAATGACTTCCGCGTGGTGTTGTCCGACGAACAACAGCCGTTCACCGAGAAGAACAGCTACAGCTACATCCTGCCCAATCTGGACTTCAGCATCGATCTTCGTGAGGACCTGAAGGGGCGTGTCTCATTCGGCAAGAGCATCGCACGCGCGCCGATCGGCAACCTGTATGCCGGCCCGACCGCCCAGCAACCGTTCGGCTCGGTCCTCATCGACCCGTCCTCGCGGGCCAGCGGCACCGCACAGAACCCGCAGCTGAAACCGCTGGAATCGGACAACCTGGATCTGGCGCTGGAGTGGTACTTCGCCGATGCGAGCTACGTCTCGCTGACCTACTGGAACAAATCGGTCGACAATTTCGTCGGCAACACCATTGTCCAGGAGAATCTGTACGGCCTGCGCGATCCTACCGCCGGTCCGGATGCGCAGGCGGCGCTGGCGTTCCTCACCAGCGGTGCCTGCGTCACACAGGTCGGCGCTGCCAATGCAGCGGCGTGCTCGGCCAATGACACCTCGCTGTTCACCGCCCTGGCCCTGCTGCGCAACAATCCCGCCGGGTTGGGCGCCTACAACGGTACCGACGCCCAGGTGCTGGCCACTGAAGCAGCCTACGACCTGTACGGTACGGCCGGCGATCCGCTGTACCAGTTCAACGTCAATCGTCCCATCAACCAGAACAAGGCCAAGCTCCACGGCTGGGAACTGGGTGGGCAATACTTCTTCGGCGATACCGGCTTCGGCATCCTGGCCAACTACACCCTGGTCAATGGCGATGTGGGCTTCAACAACGCAGGCGACCCGGGCATCGACCAGTTCTCGCTCACGGGACTGAGCGACACGGCCAATGCGATGCTGATGTACGAGAAGTACGGTTGGTCGGTACGACTGGCGTGGAACTGGCGTGACCAGTACCTGATCCTGGCCAACCAGGGAGCCAGCCGCAATCCGTACTATGTGGAGGCGTACGAACAGTGGGATCTCAGCGTGAACTACACCCTGGATGACCACTGGTCGTTTGGCCTGGAGGCGATCAACCTGACCGGTGAGGATGTGCGCTGGCGTTCGCGCACCTCGCAGATGATCGTGAAGCTGGCCGACCAGAGCCCGCGTTACATGCTGGGCGTGCGTTACAGGTTCTGAACCGTGGGGTGCCGCTGCCACGGCAGCGGCACCCGTTCCGGGCTGCTGACGGATTGGACAACACCATGTCGCGTTACGAAATGCTCAACAACATTGCCCATCGGGACCTGCGTGTGGCCACCGGCTTCGGCGCCGAGTTCGGCGACGCGGTGGGCATGGTGCCGGCCTATCCGAGCGAGTTCGCCGAACTGCAGCGGGAATATCCCATCTTCCTGCGCAGGGACCCCGCCACGGGCGGCTGGCAGGCGGTGGCCCTGCTGGGGTTCGAACAGCACGAGAACCTGTTCCTGCAGGACGGTCGCTGGAACGCCTCCTACCTGCCCGGCGCCGCGGCGAAAGGGCCATTCCTGATCGGTTTCCAGGAAGGCCACATCGATGGTGCGCTTACCCGGGAAGCGGTGTTGCACGTGGATCTGGATCATCCGCGTGTGACCGCAATGCACGGCGAGCCGGTGTTCCTGCCACAGGGCGGTAACTCGCCCTATCTGGACCATATCGCCGGGGTGCTGCGCGGCATCCACGACGGCCATGCCTTTGCCGCGGACATGTTCGCCACGCTYGACGCGAAAGGGTTGATCCAACCGATCACGCTGGATGTGCGGATCGACGCGGAGCATCGGGTCGGCGTCAACGGCCTGCAYGCGGTCGACCGTGACCGCCTCGCGCTGCTGGAGGGTGCGGCGCTGGCCGAACTCAACCGCGCCGGCTACCTGGAGGGCGCCTATCTGATGCTGGCATCGCTGCACAACATGCGCCGCCTGATCGCCGAGAAGCAGCGACGCCTGCGCGCAGCGGATACCGCCGTCGCGGGCGGCAGGAACTGACCGGTGCTGGACGGCGTCGCCATGCGCACACTGGAAGGCCTGGATTCCACGGCGCTGCCGCTGCAGGCGCTGGTGGCAGCCGGCGAGCCAGTGGTGCTGCGCGGCATCGCGCGCGACTGGGCATTGGTGCAGGCCGGGTCGCGTTCCCTGCAGGAGGCCATGGCCTACCTGCGCGGGTTCGAAGCAGGCGTGCCTGTTCCCTATTCCTTCGGCGGCCCCCAGATCGAAGGGCGTCCGTTCTACAACGCGGACTTCACCCGCTTGAACTTCGAGGTCCGGCGTGGCCTGCTGACAGAGGTGCTGGACGCAATCGCCGACCACCTCGATTCGCCGAGCCCGCCCACCTATTACGTCGCTTCGCTGCTGATCGCGCGTGCGCTGCCTGGGTTCGCCCAGCACAACGACGCCGGACTGGCGGGGCAGGGCATCGATGCTTCGGCCAGCATCTGGGTCGGCAACCGGGTGACGGCTTCCTGCCATTACGACATTCCGGACAACCTGGCGTGCTGCGCGGTGGGCCGGCGCCGCTTCACCCTGTTTCCGCCGGAGCAGATCGACAACCTCTACCCGGGGCCGATGGAGCCCACCCCGGGTGGGCAGGTGGTCAGCGTGGTGGATTTCGACCAGCCGGATTTCGACCGCCATCCGCGCTTCCGTGATGCCCTGGCAAGCGCGCAGACCGCCACGCTTGAGCCCGGTGATGCCATCTTCATCCCAGGCCTGTGGTGGCACCACGTGCGCAGCCTTGAACCGTTCAACGTGCTGGTGAACTACTGGTGGCGCAGTGCGCCTGGCTATCTCGGCTCACCCCTGCCGGCGCTGCAGCATGCGATGTGGGCCCTGCGCGATCTACCGGCGCGCGAGAAGCAGGCGTGGGCAAAGATCTTCCAGTACTACGTGTTTGGTCCCGGCGAGCAGGCAGGGCAACACCTGCCCGAAGCGGCCCGGGGTGAGCTGGCACCGTTCGACGAGACGCAGGCGCGGCGCATGCGCGCCCAGCTGCTGGGTCGACTCAACCGCTGATGGGAGCATCGCATTGAACGCTGCGGACACTACACAAGGGCCGATCCGGAGAGTGGTGATCGCCGGTGGCGGCACCGCCGGCTGGCTGGCCGGCTGCGCACTGGCGCACCAGTTCCGCCAACAGCTGGACATCACCCTGGTGGAGTCCGAGCAGATCGGTACCGTGGGTGTGGGCGAATCCACCGTGCCGCCCATCCGCACGTTCCACCGTTTCCTGCAGATCGATGAGCAGGAGTTCCTGCGTGCGGTCGCCGGCACGTTCAAGCTGTCGATCTCGTTCGAGAACTGGCGTCGCCCCGGTGAACGCTTCATCCATCCTTTCGGCACGATCGGGCAGGGCACCTGGGCCACGCCGTTCCATCACTTCTGGCTGGACAGCCTGCGCCGCGGCATGCACTCCGAGCTGGGCGACTTCTGCCTGGAAAGCGCCGCTTCCCTGGCCGACAGGTTCTCGCTGCAGACCCAACCCCAGGTCAACTACGCCTACCATTTCGACGCCGGGCTCTATGCCAGGTTCCTGCGCGGCAAGGCCGAAGCAAACGGCCTGCGGCGGGTGGAAGGCAAGATCCGCGAAGTCCGCCAGCATCCCCATGACGGCTCGGTTGCGTCGCTGGTGCTGGACGACGGGCAGGTCATCGAAGGCGATCTGTTCATCGACTGCACCGGCTTCCGCGGCCTGTTGACCGAGCAGACCCTGCATACCGGCTATGAAGACTGGAACGAATGGTTGCCCAGTGATCGCGCCGTTGCCGTGCAGACCGACTCGCCCGCGCCGCCGGTGCCCTACACCCGTGCCATCGCGCACGAGGCCGGGTGGCGCTGGCACATCGCGCTGCAGCACCGGGTCGGCTGCGGGCTGGTCTTCTCCAGCCGCCACATGTCCGATGACGAGGCGCAGGCCAAGCTGCTGCGTGATGTCGACGGACAGCCCCTGCGCGACCCGTGGCTGGTGCCGTTCCGCAGCGGGCGCCGGTTGCAGGCCTGGAACAGGAACGTGGTGGCGCTCGGGCTGGCCAGTGGCTTCATCGAGCCGCTGGARTCGACCAGCATCCACCTGACCATCAGCGCCGTGGTGCGCCTGATCCAGCTGTTCCCATCCGACGGCATCACCCCTTCGCTGGTGGCGCTGTACAACGACGTGAGCCGCCAGGAGATGGAGCACGTGCGCGATTTCATCATCCTGCATTACCACGCCAACCAGCGCGACGAGCCGATGTGGAAGGCCTGCCGCGAGATGGCGCTGCCTGAATCGCTGCAGCTCCGCCTGCGCGCGTGGCGCGAGCGGGCCCATGCCTGGCAGGACCCTGGCGAGCTGTTCCGGGTCGACTCCTGGACCAGCGTCCTGATGGGCCAGGGCATCCAGCCCGGACCGCCGCACCCGCTTGCGCGGGCCATCGGCGATGCGGACCTGCGCACCCTGTTGCATCGCATCCGGCAGCCAGTGCAGGAAACGGTGGCGAAGATGCCGACGCAGGCAGAGTTCATCGAGCGCTACTGCAAGGCGGCGCCGGACGCATGGCAAAGGGGCAGGGCCGTGGCGTAGCCGCAGTGCGCGCTGTTGCATCGAATTGGTAGCGCTACCTTCAAACCACTACGGGGTGCAGTGAATGGAATTGGTTGCGGGAATCGACGCTGGTACGCAAAGCCTGAAGGTGGTCGTCTACGACCCTGAAGGGCGCAGTCTCGTGGCCAGCGCCAGCGCGCCATTGCAGCTGACCAGCGCTGCAGACGGCAGCCGGGAACAGCGGCCGGCCGATTGGGTGACGGCACTGCACGCCTGCTTTGCTGCGATCGATCCGGCGGTGCGCTCCCGGATTGCCGCGCTGGCAGTCTCAGGACAGCAGCATGGGTTCGTGCCGGTCGATGCGGCCGGGGAGGTGCTGGCACCGGCCAAGCTGTGGTGCGACACCAGCACCTCGGCCGAATGCGTGCAGATCATGGACGCCGCAGGCGGCACGGCGCGCACCATCGCGTTGGCCGGCAACCCGGTGCTCGCCGGTTACACCGCCTCCAAGCTGCCGTGGACGAAAACGCACCGGCCCGACGCCTACGCGCGGCTTGCCACCATCCTGCTGCCGCACGATTACCTCAATTTCGTGTTGACCGGCGAGCGCTTCTGCGAATACGGCGATGCGTCGGGCACCGGCTGGCTGGATGTGCGCACCCGAACCTGGTCGGCCGAGCTGCTGCACGCGACCGATCCGCAGCGCGATCTCGCCGACTGCCTGCCGCGCATCGCCGCGCCCGAAGAGATGTTCGGCATCACCCCCGCCGCGGCGGAGGCGTTGGGCCTTCCCGCATCGGTGAAGGTGGCCGTCGGCGGTGGCGACAACATGATGGCGGCCGTGGGTACCGGCTGYGTCGTACCCGGTCGTCTGGTGATGAGCCTGGGTACGTCCGGCACCCTGTTTGCCTTCTCGGACACGCCCGTGGTCGACCCGGGCGGGGCATGGGCCGCGTTCTGCTCGTCGACCGGCGGCTGGCTGCCGCTGATCTGCACGATGAACTGCACCGTAGTGACCGGACAGGTCGCTGACGCCTTCGGCTTCAGCAGCCGCGAGGGCGACCGGCACCTGCAGGCCACGCCGCCCGGTGCCGACGGCCTGGTGATGCTGCCGTTCCTCAACGGCGAACGCACGCCGGACCTGCCGCAGGGCAAGGGGGTGCTGGCGGGCCTGGACACGACCAACATGACGCCGGCGCACATCTACCGCGCGGCCATGGAAGGGGCCACCTACGCCCTGAAGTATGGCTACGACGCATTCGTCGGCGCGGGCATGCAGTTCGAACGCATCGTGCTGACCGGCGGCGGCAGCAACAGCGCGCAGTGGCGGCAACTGGTGACCGATGTGTTCGGCCTGCCGGTGGACGTGCCGGCCCAGTCCGAAGGCGCGGCATTCGGTGCGGCATTGCAGGCCCTGTGGGCATTGGGCCACGGCCGCGGCGATGCCGCCTCCATCGCCGACGTCGCCGACCGCCACGTTGCGCTTGACCCGCTGCGTTCGGCACGCCCGGACACGGCGCGCGCCGAAGCCTACGCCACGGCCTACGCCCGTTTCCTTCGACATCTCGACGCCATCACGCCGCTGTACCGCGGCTGATCTCCTTTCCGCGACACCTCGCACAACGACAGGAAGACGCACCATGAGCACGCAACCTTTCATCGGCGCCAAGGAGTACTTCCCCGGCATCGGCCGCATTCCCTTCGAAGGCCGGGGCTCGGACAACCCGCTCGCGTTCAAGGTCTACGACGCGGACAAGGTCATCGGCGGCAGGACCATGCAGGAACATCTGCGCTTTGCAGTCTGTTACTGGCACACCTTCTGCAATGCCGGGCATGATCCGTTCGGTCCGGGTACCCGTCATTTCCCCTGGGAGGCCGGCTCGCCGATGGCGACCGCCGAGGCGAAGGTGGACGCGGCATTCGAGTTCTTCACCAAGCTGGGCGTGCCGTACTGGTGTTTCCACGATATCGACCTGGCGCCGGACGCCGAGGATGTCGGGCAGTACGAAAAGAACCTGAAGCACATGGTGGGCCTGGCCAAGGCGCGCCAGGATGCAACCGGCATGAAGCTGCTGTGGGGCACGGCCAACCTGTTCTCGCACCCSCGCTACATGAACGGTGCGTCCACCAACCCGGATTTCGCKGTGGTSGCGCGTGCCGCCGTGCAGGTRAAGGCGGCGCTGGAGGCCACCGTTGAACTGGGCGGCGAGCATTACGTGTTCTGGGGCGGCCGCGAAGGCTATGCCGCGCTGGCCAATACCCAGATGAAGCGCGAAGTCGACCACCTCGCGCGGTTCCTGACCATGGCGCGCGACCATGGCCGCAGCATCGGCCTGAAGGGCAACTTCCTGATCGAGCCCAAGCCGATGGAACCGATGAAGCACCAGTACGACTTCGACAGCGCCACCGTGGTGGGGTTCCTGAAGGAACATGGCCTGGACAAGGATTTCAAGCTCAACATCGAGGCCAACCACGCGACGCTGTCCGGCCACACCTTCGAACAC
>NZ_JBFTOJ010000178.1:0-15918 GCF_056397905.1 Stenotrophomonas sp. 05L414_2 | reverse complement strand
CAGGTACACGCTGTCGCGGTCGATCCCACAGATTTCGTTGCTGGCGCGGAACGAGTAGATGTAATCGTCGTGCGTGCGCGGAATGAGCTTTGACAGCCCGGTGCTGCCGCCGGAGATCTGCAGGAACGCCACCGACTGCGGATCGGGATCGGCCGGCAGCTGGCTGCGATCGCCCTGCAGCGATTCCAGCGCGACGAACTCGGCCGCATCGCCGTCGATCAGCACGTGGCGTACCGCCGGCACTTCCGCCTGCAGCGCGCGCGCCAGGCCACGATGATCGAATCCTTCATGGACATCGGTACTGATGTAGGCACTGGCCTCGGCCTTGCGCGCAAAGTGGGCCAGCTCGGTGATGCGATGTGCCGGCAGCGCGTACACCGGCACCAGCCCGGCGCGGAAYAGGCCACAGACCGTTGCGATGAAACCGGCCGTATTGCCCAGCTGCACCAGCACGCGCTCGCCGGGTTGCAGGCCCAGCGCCAGCAGCCCGGCGCCGATGCGCCCGGCCTCATGCCAGAGCTGCGCATAGCTCAGGCGCACATCGCCAGCCACCACCGCGATGTCATCGGCATGGCGCTCGGCGCGTTCGCGCAGGAAACCCGGGAAGGTTTCGCCACGCCAATGACCTGCGGCCCGATAGCGCGCGACCAGCGCTTCAGGCCATTGCTGCTGCAGTGGCAGGCGCGAATCAACGGTGGACGGCGTCATGCGGATACCTCGATCAGGGACAGCGGGTCCTGCACGCCCAATGCGTTCAGCAGGGCAGCAAACTTGGCGGCGGTTTCGGCCACTTCGGCCTCGGGCTGCGAGTCGGCGACGATGCCGGCGCCGGCATACAGGCGCAGCTGGGTGCCCTGCAGGCGCGCGCAGCGGATCGCCACATACCAGTCGCCGTCCCCCTGCGCATCGAGCCAGCCCACCGCACCGGCATAGAAACCGCGCGGCACCGGTTCCAGCGCACGGATGCGCTGCAGTGCCTGCAGCCGCGGGGTACCGCAGACGGCCGGGGTGGGATGCAGCTCGGCCAGCAGGGTCGCCGCCGACGTAGCAGCGTCCTTCAGCGTGGCGTGGATGCGCGTACCCAGATGCCACATGCTGGCGGTGGCGTGCAGCACCGGGCGTGGCTGCGCTTCGATATGGCTGCACCAGGGCGAGAGGCCATCGACAATGGCGTCGACCACATGCCGGTGTTCGTCATGATCCTTCGCCGATGCCAGCAACGCCTGCGCGGCGCGCTCGTCCGCAACCGGATCGGCACTGCGCCTGGCCGAACCGGCCAGCGGATGCGACAGCACCTGCGCCCCGCGTTTGCGCAGCAGCAGCTCCGGTGTCGCCCCCACCAGCCATGCCGGCGCCTGGCCAACGTCCACCGGCAGCGGCACGGCGTAGGTCGCCACCGAAGGATCGGTGCCGAGGCGGGCCAGCAGCATTTCCGGTGACAGCGCCTGCTGCGTGTGCGCCAACAGGCTGCGCGCCAGTACCACCTTGTGCAGCTCCGGGTCCGGCGCGCGCATCGCGCTGACCGCGTCGGCCACGGCCGCTGCATACGCCTGCGCCGAGGGCTCGGCAGTCAGCGCTCCGGACAGCGCCGGCGCCGCCTGCGACTGTACGGGCAATGCCGGCAGCAGGCGCTCGGGCTGGTACAACGCATCATCGGCGCGCGGCTCGAACGGCACCGCGCCGACCAGCAGGCCCGGCCCACCGCGCTGCTGCGCGAAGAACGTCGCCACGCGCTCGGCCAGCGTCGCCAGCGCACCGGTCGGCAAGGGTGCGCGGCAGCCGCGCGCGTGCATCTGCTGATCGGCCTGCCGCAGCAGGAACAGCGACGCTTCGGCGGTGGGCTCGGGCAGCATCGACGCAGCCTCCGGCCACGCGCCCTGCATCAGGGAATCGTTCATGGGGTCTCCTTCATCCGATACGCTGCTGCCAGCACGCACAGCACCAGCAGCAGCACGCCGACCAGCAGGTAAGGCAGGCTGGCGCCGCCGCGATACAACAGGGTGCCGAGCATCGGCCCGGCCACCATGCCCAGCCCCTGCGCCGCCGCGACGGTGCCGGCCGCCGCCCCCTGTTCGTGCGCCTGCACCGCGTCGGCGGCCAACGCCTGGAACGAGGGGAACACGAAGCCCATGCCGAACGCTGCAAGCGCGTAGGCCGCCGGCAACTGCCAGGTCTGCTGCACCGCCGCCACCGACGCAAAGCCGATGCCTGCGATCAGTGCGCCGAGGATGATCCAGCGCCGGGGATGCACGTCCAGTTTCATCACCAGCCCCTGCGCGAGGATCAGGCCCACGCCGACTGCAGTCAGTGCGATGCCGGCCATGCGTGCACCTTCGGCTGCATCCAGGCCGAAGCGATCGATGGCGAAGAAGCCGACCGTGACCTGGGCGATGGTCACCGACACCATCGCCACGAACGCGGCCATCTGCGGCAGGCGCAGCCGCCGGTCGAGGCGCGACAGTGGTACGCGGTTGCGGCTGTGTGCGGCTGCCACCGTCGGCGTGGCCGGCAGGCGCCAGGCCAGCAGGCCCAGCGCGAGCAGCGGCAACAGCGCAGCCACGTACAGCGCCAGCGGCAGGTTCTTGTAGGCAAGCCATCCGGCAGCAGCCGGACCCAGCACCATCCCCAGCGCGTTGGCGCTGCCCAGGCGGGCGAGGAATTTCGCACGTTGGCCGGTGGGTGCCTTGTCGGCGATCAGCGCGGCAGCGGTCGGCGGCACAGCCGCGTAGAACAGGCCGATCAGGCCACGCGCACCGACCAGCACCAGCACCGAGACCAGCATCGGCGGTATTGTCTGCAGCGCGACATCGATGAACACCGCCAGCGCGATGTAGACCACGGTGTAGGCACTCATCGCCAGCATCAGCACGCGCTTGCGGCCGATGCGGTCGCTGAGCTGGCCCCACGGGCGCGCGGCCAGCATCCACAACACGCCTGCGGCCGTGACCGATAGACCGGCATGCCATTCGGACAGGCCCAGCAGGCGGACCACCGGGCCGATGACGGCGACGAAGGACATCATCGCCATGGTGCCGATCAGGGCAGCCAACACCAGCGCCGGCAAGCCGGGAACCACGGGACGTGAATGCATGGAACACCAACCGTAACCAGGGAGGGAACGCCGGGCGCATCCGCACCCCGCGCGACGTCGCCCTGTCAGGCGGCGACGTCATCCTTAAATGATAACGGCTCGCATTTGCATTTGATACCCATTCGCTTGACGGGCACGCACCTGCGGGTGCATCACTGCCCTGCGCGTACCGACAGCAGGCCGCGACGCTTGAACCACCACTCCAGCGRCAGGGTCACCAGCGGCGGAACCGCAGCCAGCAACGCCAGCCCCGTTGCCCACCATGGCCAGCGCAGGCGCAGCGCCGCAAACAGAGTCACCGCCACGTAGACCAGGAACGCCACGCCATGCAGCGGCCCGAACAGCTTCACCAGCGCGACGTTGGCCTGCGGGCCGTACTTGAGCCACATGCCGGCCAGCAGACCGGCCCAGGTGATGGCCTCGATGAAGGCGACGACGGCGAAAAGGCGCCCGGTCGGGTGCAGCGGGTTACGGTGGGTCACGCAGGGCTCCAGCGCTGGATATCAAATGCGAATGATACGCAGATGCGAACGATCCGAACACCGAGGGTAGCGCCGGGCCATGCCCGGCGAACGGTAGAGCTCTGTCCACCAAGGTGGACACCTACCGACGCGTATCGGGCAGGACGTGCTCGCCGATCTCGCCCAGTACGTCGTCCACCGGTCGGCCGTTGTCCACCAGGTTGAACATCACATGCGCCACACCCTGCGCGTGTACGCGTTGCAGGTACCCCCGCAGCCCATCGCGGCCCACCTTCAGGCCCAGCGGCAGCGGCTCCGCCGGCGCAGTTGGATCGGCCTGCAGGTCCAGCAGCATCGACTGCACGAATGGCTTGGGCGCGCCTCCGCTCTGGGCCAGCGCCTGCTGCCACAGACCGATGCGCCCTTCCTGCGCGGTCTCTTCGCGGTGATAGGTCGCCCAGCCTTCGGCCTCGCGTGCGATCCACTGCAGGCTTTGCCGCGCGGTACCGACCACCAGCATCGGAATGCGCCTTGCCGGCGCGGGAAGTACGTCGTATCCACCGGTTGCCTGCAACACCGGCGCGCGCTCGGAGGGTTCGGAGGACAGCGCCGCACGCAGCAGCGACCAGCGCTCGCGGAAGGTGCCCGCCCTGCCCTGTAGGTCCTCGCCGAAGGCCGCGAACTCTTCTGGTCGATCACCCGAGCCCAGCCCCAGCACGAAGCGTCCACCGCTGATCCGGTCCAGCGTCAGCGCCGATTTCGCCACCTGCAGCGGTTGCCGCAACGGCAGCACGATGGCCGCAGTGCCGATCACGATGCGTTCGGTCGCCGCGGCCAGCATGCCCAACCACAGGAACGGATCATCCAGCGCACTGGCGGTCGCATCCGGCCCCTGCGGCACCATCAGCGGCACATCGCGGGTCCACAGCGCAGCAAAGCCCAGATCGTCGGCCAGCCGCGCGACGCGGCACGCCTCCAGTGGATCGGCCAGGCCGCGCGCGGCCACCGGCGTCATCAGGCCAAGGCTCAAGCCCTGCTCTGGAAACAGACGTGCATGGGCAGGATTGAAATCAGTCATGCCGCCAGCTTAGCGTGGGGCATTGATGGCGTCCCACAACAGGAAGTACAGCGCATGCCCAGGATCCGTCCCGCCCACGTCGATGACCTGCCCGCGATCAGCGCGGTGTGCATGGCGGCCTTCAATGCAGCCGTTGCGCCCATGCTTACCGCCGAGGGCATCGCCACCTTCGGCAACGTGGCCGCAGCCAGCGCCTTCGCCGAGCGCCTGCAGGGTGACAACCACATCCTGGTGGCCGAACAGGAGGGCCGTGTGGTCGGCGTGGTGGAACTGAAGGCGGGCCAGCACCTGGCGATGCTGTTCGTCGCGCCGGAGCTGCAGGGGCAAGGCATCGGTCGTGCCCTGCTGCAGGCGGTGCTGCCGCAGGTACGCGGCCCGCAGATGACCGTGCGCGCCTCGCTCAACGCGGTGCCGGCGTACGAACACTATGGGTTCGTGCTGGATGGCGACGTCGGCGAGTACCACGGCCTGATCTACCAGCCGTTGGTGTTGGCGGTGTCCGCTGCGGTGGCTGCGCCCCCTGGTCCGCACTGATACCCAGCCCACATGCCGTGCAGCGCGTGCGACATAAGCAAACTGCATCAGCCAGCACCCCGACCGTTCCTACAATGGCCCACCACCCTGTCCTTCGAGATGCTGCCGATGCGCGTCGCGCTTTCCCTGTTGCTGCTGGCCTCGGCCCTGAGCGCCTGCTCCCCCGCGTCCGCGCCGGTACCGACGGCGAAGGCGGCATCGACCGCCCCGGCCTCCGCCATCGCCTGGCGCCAGGGCGACGTGGATGATGCCTTCAACGAAGCCGCCGAGAGTGGCAAGCCGGTGCTGCTGTACTGGGGCGCGGTGTGGTGCCCGCCGTGCAACCAGCTCAAGGCGGGGCTGTTCAAGGATCCGGCCTTCATCGCACTGACCGGCAAATTCGTGCCGGTCTACCTGGACGGCGACGAAGAAGGCGCGCAGGCATGGGGCGAACGCTTCGGCGTGCGCGGCTATCCGACCCTGATCGTGCTCGACCCGCAGCGCAACGAAATCACCCGCGTGGCCGGCGGCAACGACGCGGCCGAACTGACCCGGGCCCTGACCGTCGCCGCCAGCCGCCGCAGCGCCGTTGCTGAAACGCTCGCGACCGCGCTGGCAACGCCGGCCACGCTCGGCGCCGAAGACTGGCAGGTACTGGGCGATTACGGCTGGGAGGTGGATGCCAACCGCCTGGCTGGCAAGCGCAGCGCCCAGGACGTGCTGCAGCAGCTGGCCAAGGCCGCACCCGAGCCTGCGCTGCAGCGTCGCTTCGCGCTGCTCGCCTTGGCTACCGCCGAGAAACCGACGGCAGCGCCCACCCAGGTACGCGAACTGTTGCAGGCGGTGCTGGCACAACCGGCGGAGGTACGTCGCAACCGCGAGTTGCTGGGGTATGCCGGCGCCGGGCTGGTCAAGCAGGCCAGCGCCGGTCCGRCCAGCAGCAATGCCCTCGGCCAGCAGTTGCTGGTCGCGCTGGAACGTGCCGACGCCGCGCGTGGTGATCGCGCAGACGATGCCTTGTCACGTGCGTTGACCGAGTTGGCGCTGGCACGCCAGCAGCAGCCTGAAGGCCCGCTGCCGGCAGCACTGGTGCAGCGCGTAAAGCAGCGCGTGGCCGCCGCAGATGCCGCAGCCACCGATGCACACGCGCGCCAGGCCACCATCAGCAGTGCCGTCTACGCGCTGCGCCAGGTCGATGATGATGCAGGCGCCGAGGCCTTGCTGCTGGCAGAGCTGAAGCGCAGCGAGCAGCCTTATTACTACATGCCGGAGCTGGCCGAACTGGCCGAGCAGCGTGGTGAYACCGCCGGCGCCCTGGAATGGCTGAMGCGTGCCTACGAAGGCGCGCAGGGCCCTGCCACGCGCGTGCAGTGGGGCGTGCTGTACGTGGAAGGCCTGCTGCGGCTGGCACCCGATGATGCACCGCGTATCGAGCAGGCCACCGAGGCCTTGATCGCCGAGCTGGACAAGCAGCCGTCCGGCTACCACCAGCGCACGCGCCAGCGCTTCGAACGGCTGGCCGGGTGCGTGGCTGCCGGCCAGCGGCCGGCACTACCCTGCTGCTTCTGCTCTCGCCTTTGACGTCGCCTCCGCGCCGGCGCGTGGACCTGTCCTGCGTGGGCGGACCTGCATGTGCCCATCCGCCCACGGGATCCCGGGACAGTCAACGCGCCGACAGCGCCCTCTTTTCAACCACCCCGCTTGACCTCAACCAATGTTGAGGTGCGATAACAGTCTCCCCACGGCCATACCCCTGGCCTTCCCCACGGAGACTGTCTCGATGCCGTACTCGCTTCCCGCCCTCCCCTATGCCTACGACGCCCTCGAGCCGCACTTCGATGCGCGCACGATGGAAATCCATCACAGCAAGCATCACCAGGCCTACGTCAACAACCTCAATGCCGCGCTGGAACAGGCGGGCCTGCCGGCACAGCCGGTGGAAACCCTGATCGCCGACCTCGACGCCCTGCCCGAATCGATCCGCGGTGCAGTGCGCAACAACGGCGGCGGCCACGCCAACCACAGCCTGTTCTGGACCGTGCTCAGCGCCAATGGCGGCACCGCCGACGAAGAGCTTGCCGCGGCCATCGATCGCGACCTCGGTGGCTACGACGCCTTCAAGGAGGCTTTCAGCAAAGCGGCGCAGACCCGTTTCGGCAGCGGCTGGGCGTGGCTCACCGTCGATCACCAGGGCCGCCTGCAGGTCGAAAGCACCGCCAACCAGGACAGCCCGCTGATGGGCGTGGCGGCTGGCGCCTCCGGCAACACCCCGATCCTTGCCCTGGATGTCTGGGAGCACGCCTACTACCTGCATTACCAGAACCGTCGCCCGGACTACATCGGCGCGTTCTTCAACCTCACCAACTGGGCCGAGGTCGGCCGGCGCTACCGCCAGGCCAGGGCCGCATGAACGCGGACTCCGGTGCATACGCCGGGCCGTGGGCGGGGGTGTTCCCCGCTCCGGCACCGGTGCCATCGGTCAGCCTGCCACCACGTGCGCTGCGGCGGTTGCTCGGCCATTTCCCTACCGGCGTGGCGATCGTCTGCGCCCGCGACGCACAGGGAAAACCGCAGGGGCTGACCATCAACTCGTTCGTGCCGATCTCGCTGCAGCCGCCACTGGTGCTGTGGAACCTCGCCCTGCATGCGCAGAGCCTGTCCACGTTCCAGCGCGCCACCCGCTTCGCGATCAGCGTGCTCGGCGCTGGCCAGGAAGCCCTGGCGCGCCGGTTCGCCGATCCGCAGGTGCGCCATCGATTCACCGATGTGCCCTTGCTGGACGACGGCGAAGATGCGCCACCGCGTATCGCCGGTGCCGTGGTCCACCTCACCTGCACCCGCCACGCGCAGTGGCCGGTCGGCGATCACCTGTTGCTGGCCGGGCGCATTGTCGATGTGCAGGAAGCAGGCGGTGCACCACTGCTGTTCCATCGCGGCCGCTTCCAGGCGGGACCGGTGGAAACCCTGCTGGAGGTGCGCTGATGGACATCGAAACGCTGGAGAGGATGCTTGCCGCCGGCAAGGACAGCGCACTGCTGCGCTTCGGCCTGGGCAAGAGCTGGCTGGATGCCGGCGACCCGGTGCGCGCAGCCACCCATCTGGGCCGCTGCGTGGTGCTGGACCCGCACTATTCGGCGGCGTGGAAGCTGCTGGGCAAGGCCTGGCTGGCTGGTGGCCAGCCGCAGGCGGCGCGCGAAGCGTGGCAGCGCGGGCTCAGCGTGGCCGGCAGCAAGGGCGACCAGCAGGCCCGCAAGGAAATGCAGGTGTTCCTGCGCAGGCTCGATCGCGATTCACCTGCGCTGTTGGCGAAGGCCGGGTGAAGACTCAGCCGGCGTTGGCCGACGCCGGTGCCGGCATGATGTCCGGCATCGGCAGGCGGCGCGGCTTGCTCGGGAACGCGTGGCGCAGGATGCGCCAGACCACCTGGGTGAACTGCCGCGGCAGCGAGCCGTTGTTGTAGTGCTGGCCGTAGCGCCGGCAGATTTCCTTCACTTCCTTGGCGATGGCCGCATAGCGGTTTGCCGGCAGGTCCGGGTAGAAGTGGTGCTCGATCTGGTGGCTGAGGTTGCCCGACAGCACGTTGATCACGAAACCACCGCTGATGTTGGACGAACCGCGCAGCTGGCGCAGGTACCAGTGGCCACGCGATTCATTGCGCAGGCATTCCTTCGGGAAGGTTTCCGATTCGGYGRTGAAGTGGCCGCAGAAGATGATCACGTAGGTCCAGATGTTGCGCAGGCCGTTGGCCACCATGTTGCCCAGCATCACCGGCAGGAAGAACGGACCGGCCAGCAGCGGGAAGAAMACGTAGTCCTTCAGCACCTGGCGGATCATCTTGCGGGCCACCGGACGAGTCTGCAGCCACATCGCACGGCTGCTGATGCGGCCCTTGAACCAGCGCCCCAGGCGCAGGTCCTGCGCCGCCACGCCCCACTGGAACAGCAGCGCGAAGATCGGTGCGATGATCGGCTGCAGCAGGTAGAACGGCTTCCAGCGCTGTTCCGGGAAGATGCGCAGCAGGCCATAGCCGATGTCATCGTCCATGCCACGCACGTTGGTGTAGGTGTGGTGGCGGAAATTGTGGGTCTTGCGCCAGTTGTCGGCGGTGGCAACGATGTCCCATTCGTAGGTGTTGCCGTTGAGCTTGGGATCGCCGGTCCAGTCGTACTGGCCGTGCATCACGTTGTGGCCCAGTTCCATGTTTTCCAGGATCTTGGCCAGCGCCAGCAGCAGCGTGCCGGCGATGCAGGCCGGCCACAGCAGCGGCGCCCAGAACAACGGAGAGAACGCACCCAGGAACAGCAGGCTGCGGCCGAGCACGCCGGACCAGCGCACAGCCGCTGCGACGCGGCGGATGTAACGGGTGTCGGAGGCGCCGAGGCTGCCGATCACACGGTCGCGGATCGCATCGAGTTCCTCACCAAACGTCTGCATCTCGGCAGGGCTCAGGGCACGGTCGGTAGCGCGGGTCATGGCAGCGGAGTCCTCAGAGATCCAGGGTCAGGTCGGTGGTCGGCGCGCTCACGCAGATCCGCACCGGCACGGCCGTTTCGGACTGGGTATCGCCGGTGCGCAGGTGGCGGGTGGTGCCACTGACGCGTTCACAGGTACAGCTGTTGCAGATGCCCATGCGGCAGCCGTGCTTGGGCGCGATGCCCTGCGCCTCCAGGCTTTCCAGCAGCGAGCGGCCACGCGGCACGATCAGCCGCCGGCCGCTGCGGGCCAGGGTCAATGCGACCTCACCCAGGCTGTCGGCATCACTGAGTGCCGCAGGTGGCGTAAAGGCTTCAGCCTGGAAACCGGCCACCTGCTGCGCCAGGCGCGTGCGCGCAGCGGCAACGAAGCCATCCGGGCCACAGGCCAGCACATGGCGCTGCGCCAGCGGGGTGTCGTCACCGGCAACGGCCAACGTGTGGCTGTCGATGCGCGCGGCCGGCACCTCGCCTTCGCGGGTGGTCAGCAGATGCACGCGCAGGTTCGGGTTCGCTGCGGCCAGCGCCTGCAGCTCATCACGGAACTGGAACGCCGCGGCGCTGCGCTCCCAGTAGAACAGGTCGACCGGCGCCGCCAGCGGGCGCTGGCAGGCGTCGCGCAGCAGGCTGCGCATGGGCGTGATGCCGCTGCCGGCGGCCAGTAGAAGCACCGGCGCTGCGGCAGGCATGTGGAAATCACCGAAGGCCGCATCCAGCCGGAACAGGTCGCCCGGCTTGGCATGCGCGACCAGATGCTGGCTGACCTTGCCGCCTTCCACCGCCTTGACGGTAATGGCCAGCTCACGACGGCCCAGGCGGGTCGGGCTGTAGCTGCGGCGCAATACACGCCCCTCAAGCTCGACGCCCAGGGTGACGTGCTGGCCGGCGCGCATCCCGGCCCAGTGCCGGTTGCAGCGCAGGACCAGGGTGGCGGCGCCCTCGCCGGCCGGCTCGCGCCGTACCAGGCGGGCCATCGGCTCACGCAGGGTCCACAACGGATTCAGCTGGCCCGCCCAGAAGTCGAACAGCGACGGCGACAGCCAGCGGTACGGGGAAAACAGGGAAGGACGGACGACAGCGCTCATGGATGCACTATACGGCCGCACACACAGCTGTGTATACATGTGTATATTGCACCGGATTGGGTATGATTCAGCCTTGCCCCTCCGGAAGTACCATGGCCGCCGCCACCGTTCTGTCTCCGCCTGAAGATGCCAGCAGCCCGGCCCGCCGTACGGTGAGCCGCGAAGATCTGCTGGCCGCCGCGTTGAAACTGATCGGCCCGCATCGCAGCCTCTCCACCCTCAGCCTGCGCGAAGTCGCGCGCGAGGCGGGCATCGCACCCAACAGCTTCTACCGCCAGTTCCGCGACATGGACGAACTGGCCGTCGCCTTGATCGACGTGGCTGGGCGCTCGCTGCGCACCATCATTGGTGAAGCCCGCCAGCGCGCTACGTCCAGCGCCACCAGCGTGGTACGCGTGTCGGTGGAAACCTTCATGGAACAGCTGCGTGCCGACGACAAGCTGCTGCACGTACTGTTACGCGAAGGCGCGGTCGGCTCGGACGATTTCAAGCACGCGGTCGAACGCGAACTGCACTACTTCGAAGAAGAACTGCAGCATGACCTGGTGCGCCTGGCCGCACTGGATGGCGCAGTGCTCTACAAGCCGGAACTGGTGTCGATGGCGATCACCCGGCTGGTGTTTGCGATGGGCGCTTCGGCCATGGACCAGCCCCCTGAGAACGATCCGGAACTGGTCGAACAGATCTCCACGATGATCCGCATGATCATCGTCGGCGCGCGCACTCCCGCCGCCTTCCGCCGCGGCTGACCGCTTCCGGTGCATGACCACCGGCACACGCGCGTGCGCATTATGTAATGTTATAACAATTACGTTCGAGTAAAGGCCACGGTTTACGCACGCGCCGAGACCCTGATATAGCAATTGCTATGTTGATGACCATCTGCTTTCATGTGCGCCAGCCAGGTCGCCCTCGCCGCCCTCCCTCCCCAAGGACGACGCCCTCATGCGCATTGCTGCCTCCCTTCTCCGCCGGCTGCCGCTGGCTGCCGGTATTGCCGCCGCCCTGCCGGTGACCGCATTCGCCGCACCGCCTTCGCCTACCGAGCTGGACCGCGTGCAGGTGAAAGTCAGCACGGCCACCCGCAGCGAACGCCTGCTGTCGGACGTGCCGATCCGCACCGAGGTACTGCGCAAGGAGGACATCGCCCTGCGCGCGGCCACCGACTTCTCCCGCGCGGTCGAGCTGATCAACGGCCTGCGGGTGGAGAGCAACTGCCAGAACTGCAACACCAGCGAAGTGCAGCTGCTGGGCCTTCCCGGTGCCTACAACCAGCTGCTGTTCGATGGCATTCCACTGTTGTCCACGCTGGGCAGTGTGTATGGGCTGGAACAGATTCCCGCCGGCTTCGTCGACCGCATCGAAGTGGTCAAGGGCGGTGGTTCGTCGCTGTACGGGCCGGGCGCCGTAGCCGGTGTCATCAATCTGGTTCCGCCGCTGCCGGCACGCAGCGGCGGCCATGTGCAGGCGGGCGTGGATGTTCTGAAGGGCACGCCGCAGAAGAACGCCGACGTGCGCCTGGATCTGGTCGCCAGCGAAGCCGACGCGGGACTGTCGGTGATCGCCCAGCGCAACTGGAACAGCGGCATCGACTACAACGGCGACGGCTATACCGAGATCACCCGCAAGAACCTCAAGGTCGGTGGCCTGCAGGCCTGGTATGCGCCCACTCCGGGCACGCGCCTGCGGTTGGACCTGCAGGTGACCGATGAGAGCCGTCGCGGTGGCAACCGCCTGGACCAGCCCGAACACCTGGCCAACATCGCCGAATCGCTGGACACGAACTACCGCCGCGGCAGCCTGTCATGGGACCAGGAGGTAAGCGGCGACGTCGACTTCCGCCTGGCGTATGCCTTCGCCGACATCGACCGCGACAGCTTCTATGGCGGACTCGGCGACGTGGTCACCGATCCGTCCGCACCCGGCTACGATCCTTCGCAACTGGACCCGAACGTACCGGGCAGCGCCGCATCACGCTCATGGCGCCAGTACGGTCGCACCCACAACCCGCTGCACTACATCGACAGCCAGTTGAACTGGCGGCTGGGTGCACACACGCTGGCGTTCGGCGTTCAGTACAAGCATGAGGGCCTGCGTGACGACAATCGCGATGGTGCCGGCCAGCGCCTGGCCGTGCTCGAGGATGCAACCTTCCACAACCTCGGCGCGTTCGTGCAGGACGAATGGAGCGTACGCGAGGACGTCGACCTGGTGCTGGGCGCGCGCGTGGACAAGAGTTCGGAACTGGACAGCGCCGTGTTCTCACCGCGTATCGCCCTGGCCTGGCAGGCCACGCCACGGCTGAAATGGCGAGCGGGCATCGCCACCGGCTTCCGTGCGCCGGAAATCTTCGTCGAGGATGTCCACGTCGATACCCTCGGCGGCGAGCAGGTGCGCGTGCGCAACACCCGTGGCCTGAAGGAGGAGCGCGCGCTGACCACCCTGTTCGGGTTCGACKGGCGCTCCGACCCGGCCGACCCGGTATGGAGCTGGGATGCCACCGCGTCCTACGCACGCATCCGCGATACCTTCGCGCTGGGCGAGATCCAGCGCGGCGATGATGGCCAGCTGACGCAGCTGCGCTACAACGCCTCCGGCTCGAACGTGCTGGGCGTGGAAACCAACCTCGGCTGGCAGCCCTCCCCGCAGTGGCGGCTGACTGCCGGCGCATCGTGGTACCGCTCGCAGTTCCGCGAGCCGCAGCGCATCTTCGACGACACCGCCGACGGCGGCGTCACCGTCATCGACAGCCGCGACTATCTGAAAACCCCGCGCTGGACCGGCCTGGCCCAACTCAGCTGGATGCCGGCCGAGCCCTGGGAGACGTTCCTGGCGCTGCGCCACACCGGATCGATGCCGGTGCTCAACAACCGGCTGGGCGAGCTGCATCGCACCCGCGCCTTCCTGGTCACCGACCTGGGCGCGCGCTGRCATCGCCATCTGGGTGCGCAGGCACAGCAGGAAGTGTCGGTGGCGGCGGRGGTCAAGAACGTGTTCGACCAGCGGCAGAAGGATCTGGAAAGCGGCGCGCTGCGCGACAGCGATTACGTGTACGGTCCTCGCTTCGCCCGCTCGTGGTACGTCAACCTGCGCTATGCGTTCTAGCTGGCTGCCCGCGCTGTTGCTGGCACTGGCATGGCCGGCAGTGGCTGCCGACCTGCATGCGCAGGTCTCCGCCTCGCTGATGCGGCCCGAGCCACGTGCCCTGCGCCCGATGCAGTGGTCGCCACCGCCAACGCTGATCGCGCTGTACTTCGGCGCCGACTGGTGCGCGCCCTGCCACGCTTTCGTGCCGACCCTGCGCGGCGTGCGCGACGCGCTGCGCGAGGCCGGCGCCGATACCGAAGTGGTGTATGTCAGCCTGGATGAAAGCGAGGCGGCGTTGCGGCGCTACATGCACCTGCAGCAGATGCCGTGGCCGGTGCTGGACCCGCGTCGTGCGCAGCGCATGCCAGCGCTGCAGGCATTGGCGGGCCCGGCCCCGCCCAACCTGGTGCTGATCGATGCGCAGGGCACGGTGCTGGCCAATGGTTGGCAGGGGCGCCATTACCGCGGGCTGCAACCGGTATTGCAGGCGCCGGGCCATGCCCGGCGAAATGCGTGAGGGGGCAACGCGTCCGCCGGGCATGGCCCGGCGCTACCGTTCGGCGGAACCGCCCTCGGCCTTGCGCACGAATGCGTCGAACAGCGCCAGTGTCTGTTCGCTGACGTGGTGCTCGATGCCCTCGGCATCACGTCGCGCGGTATCCGGGTCCACGCCCAGCGCCAGCAGGAAGCGCTCCACGGTCTGGTGGCGTTGGCGGCTGGCATGGGCCAGCGCCTCGCCCTCCGGGGTCAGGAACACGCCGCGGTACGGGCGCTGCACCACCCAGCCATCGCGGGCCAGCCGGCGCAGCATCTTCGCCACGGTCGGCTGGGCCACACCGAGGCGGGTGGCGATGTCGACCTGGCGGGCCTCGCCGCCGTCGGCCAGCAGGTCGGAGATCAGCTCGACATAATCCTCCACCAGCTCCATCCGGTGTGCTTCGCGCACTTGCCGGAAGCTCTCGACCTGGCGCTCGGCCTCGATCAAGGGGGTGCTTTTCAGCGATGTCGAATCGTCCGTCTTGCCCACGCGTGTGCCTGTCCTGCAGTTGTCATCCGGGTGCGAACCTGAATTCTGGACCAGTGACGCAGTAAAGACGATTGTTTCACATTGCTATGCGATATAGCAGTGGCTATATTGGCAGCCATGAACACTGTCGCGCCCACCGACTCTCCGGCCTCCACCGCGGCCAGCCTGGGTGCGCTCAACGCGTCGATCGCCGTACCCGAAAAGGGCCACTGGTGGTTCCGGCTGCTGGCCTTCCTGGGCCCCGGCTACATGGTGTCGGTGGGTTACATGGATCCGGGCAACTGGGCGACCGATCTCGCAGGTGGCTCACGCTTCGGCTATCTGCTGCTGTCGGTCATCCTGATCTCCAACCTGATGGCGGTGATCCTGCAGGCGCTGTCGGCACGGCTGGGCATCGCCACCGGCATGGACCTGGCGCAGGCCTGCCGTGCGCGCTACCCCAAGCCGGTGAACCTGGCGCTATGGGCGTTGTGCGAAGCGGCGATCATCGCCTGCGACCTGGCCGAAGTGATCGGCACGGCCATCGCGCTGAAACTGTTGTTCGATCTGCCGCTGCTGTGGGGCGCGGTGATCACCGCGCTGGACACGCTGCTGGTGCTGCTGTTGATGAACCGCGGTTTCCGCGCGCTGGAAGCCTTCGTGATCGCACTGCTGCTGGTGATCTTCGGCTGCTTCATGGTGCAGATCGCGCTGGCCGCGCCGCCGGTGATGCAGGTGCTGGGCGGTTTCATTCCGCGCGCGCAGGTGGTCACCGATCCGCATGCGCTGTACATCGCCATCGGCATCATCGGTGCAACGGTGATGCCGCACAACCTGTACCTGCATTCTTCCATCGTGCAGACCCGTGCCTATCCACGCACCGATGAAGGCCGTCGCAGCGCGCTGCGCTGGGCGGTGACCGACAGCACCTTTGCCTTGACCCTGGCGCTGTTCATCAACGCCAGCATCCTGATCCTGGCGGCGGCGGTATTCCATGCCAACGGCCGCTTCGATGTGGAAGACATCGAGCAGGCGCACCAGTTGCTGGCACCGATGCTGGGCGTCGRCCTGGCCTCGACATTGTTCGCAGTGGCACTGCTTGCTTCCGGCTTGAACTCCACGGTG
>NZ_JBFTOJ010000177.1:0-7793 GCF_056397905.1 Stenotrophomonas sp. 05L414_2 | reverse complement strand
GCCCGCTGTTGCTGTTGCTGTTGCTGTTGCTGTTGCCGTTGCCTCTGCGGGTGCCGGGTGCAACCCGGCCGAACCCTCTACCCCCGCAGCAGCATGAACGGCAGCAGCACCAGTGCCGCCGCCACCGCCATGCCCAGCAGCACCAGCACCACGAACACAGGGCGGCGGCGCAACAGGCTGCCAAAGGTCTCGGCAGTGCCGTCGCGCARGGCCTGTTCGCGCTCGGCACGGACCCGCACGCCGCGGGCCGCCTGGTAGTCGGCCATCAGCGCCTTGGCTCGCGGCTGGTCGGCATCCTCGCGCAGCCACAGGCCACCATTGGAGATGCCCCACGGACTGGGTTCGGTGCGGTACCAGGCGATGCCGTGCTGGTCCAGCAGCGTGCAGACATCGGCATATTCGTCGTTGCCGACATTGCGCAGATTGAGCAGGAGTTTTGCCATGCCACCATGATACCCGGCGCCGATGCGCTAACCTTGCCGCCCTCGACTCATCGCCCCTGGAGACGCCTGATGCGCCGCCTGCTGCTTCCCCTGCTGCTGTCCCTCGCCGCCGTTGGTTGCTCGTCGGAGCCGTCCGGCCCGCCGCCGGGAGGCACCATTGCCACGTTCGAGCGCATCGACACCCAGCCGGGCAGCGGTGCCGAGGCCGTGCCGGGCCAGAAGGTCAGCGTGCATTACACCGGCTGGATCTACGACGAGCGCGCCGACAACAAGCACGGCAAGACCTTCGACAGTTCGGTCGAGCGCGGCGAGCCGTTCACCTTCACGCTGGGTGCGGGCCAGGTCATCCGTGGCTGGGATGAAGGCGTCGCCGGCATGAAGGTCGGCGGCAAGCGCACGCTGATGATTCCGCCGGAATTCGGCTATGGCGACCGCCAGGTCGGCCCGATTCCGGCAGGTTCGTCGCTGGTGTTCGACGTCGAGCTGCTCAATGTCCAACAGTGACGTCCGCCCGCCGCGCCGCATCGCCGTCATCGGCGGCGGCCCGGCCGGGTTGTTTGCCGCCGAGCGGCTGCGCGCGGCAGGCCTGGATGTCGATCTGTACGAGGCCAAGGGCTCGCCGGGCCGCAAATTCCTGATCGCCGGCAAGGGTGGGCTCAACCTCACCCATTCCGACCCACGTCCACTGTTCGACAGCCGCTACCGCGAGCAGGCAACCCGCGTCGGCCGCTGGCTGGATGGTTTCGACGCGCAGGCGCTGCGCGACTGGGCCGCTGGCTTCGGCGTGGAGACCTACGTCGGCAGTTCCGGCCGGGTGTTCCCGGTCGACCGCAAGGCGGCACCGTTGCTGCGCGGCTGGGTCCGCCGGCTGAAGGAACAGGGCGTGCGCCTGCACGTCAACCATCGCTGGCTGGGCTGGAGCGACGACGGCGCACTGCGTTTTGCCACCGACAACGGCGAACTGGAGGTGCGCGCCGATGCGACCGTACTGGCACTGGGCGGCGGAAGCTGGCCGCAGCTGGGCAGTGACGGTGCCTGGGTTCCGGCGTTGCAGGCCCGCACCGTGGACATCGCGCCGCTGCAATCGGCCAACTGTGGATTCGATATTGCGTGGACACCGTTCTTCGCGCAGCGCCATGCGGGCGCACCGCTGAAGCCGGTCGTCGCACATTGGCATGGCCTCGACGGTGAGCCGCACACCCTGCAAGGGGAGTGCGTGGCCAGCGAGTACGGTATCGAAGGCAGCCTGATCTACGCCCTGTCGGCCGATCTGCGCGAAACCCTCAACCGCGACGGCCACGCCACGCTGTGGCTGGACCTGGTTCCGGGCCGCGACGAGGCACGGCTGCTGGCCGACCTTTCGCAACCGCGCAAGGGGCGAAGCTTCGGCGAGCACCTGCGTCGCCAGGCTGGACTGGACCCAGTGAAGACCGCGCTGGTGTTCGAAACACTGGGCAAGGATGCCGGCAACGATCTGGCCGCGGTGATCGCCACGTTGAAGCGCCTGCCACTGCTCCTGCTGCGCCCGCGGCCGATGGCCGAGGTGATCAGCACGGCCGGCGGCGTGCGCCTGGACGCGCTGGACGAGGGCCTGATGCTGCGTGCCTTGCCCGGCGTGTTCTGCGCCGGAGAGATGCTGGACTGGGAAGCACCGACCGGCGGCTACCTGTTGACGGCGTGCTATGCCAGCGGACTGCGTGCGGCAGAGGGCGTGACCGCGTGGTTGGCCACGCGTTGATCAACGCGCGATAGCGCCGGAAATTTCACCCCGGCCGGCGCATCTTCACCGACGCCAATGACACGCCACTGGGATGCGGATACAGCTCCTCGCGCTCGGCGACGAAGCCCTGCCGCTGGTAGAACGGCACGGCGTTGAGCGAGGCCGACAGCACAACCTCCCGCGTCGGGTCGGCCAGGGCCAGCAACCGCTGCATCAGCGCCTGGCCGACACCCTGCCCGCCCCGATCCGGATCAACGAACAGCGCATCGATCTCGTTGCCCTCGGTATCGAACACACCGAACCCCAGCACATTGCCCCGGTCATCCTCGGCTACGACGCAGCCGCCCTGCCCCAGCAGCCGCGAATACTGCACCGGCGGCGGCGATGCCGACCAGGGTGCAATCACCTCCGGCGGATAGTGGCTGCTGCACAGCTCACGTACGCAGCGCGTTCGCAGGGCCCACAGCGTGCCCACATCATCGTCGGTACCCGTCCTGAACTGCATGCAGCCTCCTTGCATGGATGGTTTTCGTGCAGTCGAGCATGGGCTCGGTCCTGCAACGCGGGTCATCGCGACTTGCTGGCACGCAGCGCCTGGATCTTCGGTGGCGGCTGGAACGAATCGCTGCGTGCGTCCGCCCAGAACGAATGGAACACCGCGTGGTCGGGCACCTTGTGCAGCAGCTCGCCCGGTTCCAGGTAACGATACAACGAGGCCAGCGAACGGATCTCAACCGGCGACACCCGGCGAAGGATGTGTTCCGGGCCTAGCTCGGCCGGATCGTTCAAGCCCGCCGCGCACAGCAACTCCTTCAGCGCGTGCAGGGTGTGCTCGTGGAAGCTGTACACGCGCGTGGCCTTGTCCGGTGCATCCAGATGCTTCCAGCGTGCCGGATCCTGGGTCGCGATGCCGGTCGGGCACTTGTCGGTATGGCAGCTGAGCGACTGGATGCAGCCCAGCGCGAACATGAAACCGCGCCCGGCATTGCACCAGTCGGCGCCCATCGCAATGGTGCGGGCGATATCGAACGCGCTGGTGATCTTGCCGGCAGCGCCGATACGGATGTGCTCGCGCAGGTCCAGGCCGACCAGGGTGTTGTGCACCAGCAGCAACGCTTCGTGCATCGGCACCCCCACGTGATCGACGAATTCGGCCGGTGCCGCGCCGGTACCGCCTTCGGCGCCATCGACGACGATGAAATCAGGCAGCAGACCGGTCTCGTGCATTGCCTTGGCAATGCCGAACCATTCCCATGGGTGGCCGATGGCCAGCTTGAAACCAACCGGCTTGCCACCGGACAGTTCACGCAGGCGGGCCACGAACTGCAGCAGTTCAACCGGCGTGGAGAACGCCGAATGGCGCGATGGCGACACGCAGTCCACGCCCATCGGCACGCCACGCGTCACCGAGATCTCGGCGGTCACCTTCGGCGCCGGCAGCACCCCGCCATGGCCGGGCTTGGCACCCTGCGACAGCTTGATCTCGATCATCTTCACCTGATCGTGGTTGGCATTGGCAACGAAGCGTTCCTCGCTGAAGCCGCCCTTCTCGTCACGGCACCCGAAGTAGCCCGAGCCGATCTCCCAGACCAGGTCACCGCCCATCTCCCGGTGATACGGCGAAATCGAGCCTTCGCCGGTATCGTGGTAGAAACCCCCCAGGCGTGCGCCTTCGTTCAATGCGCGGATCGCATTGGCCGACAGCGAACCGAAACTCATCGCCGAGATGTTGAACACGCTCGCCGAATAGGGCTTGGCACAGTTCGGACCGATCAGCACGCGGAAATCATGCTTGGCGATGGTGGTCGGCGCCAGCGAATGGTTGATCCATTCGTAGTCCACCGCATATGTGCTGCGCAGGGTACCGAAGGGCACCGTGTCCATCTGGTTCTTGGCGCGCTGGTAGATCAGCGCACGCTGCTGCCGCGAGAACGGGACATCCTCCAGATCGCTCTGCACGAAGTACTGGCGGATCTCCGGGCCGATCGATTCCAGGCCATAACGGAAGTGCGCTATCACCGGATAGTTGCGGCGCAGGGTGCTGCGCTTCTGCAGCAGGTCCCAGGTCCCCAGCGCCACCATCGCAGCTGTAATGCCGACGCCCCAGTACCAGGCCGGCCAGATCGTGGCCAGCCACAGGCAGATCGGAAACATCAGGATGGCGAGCAGGTAGACGATATACCGGTGCATGGCGTTCCTCGGTTRCAACTGCCCCGAGTCTACCGCGCAAGCACCTACAGGCGATCGTCGACCACGCTGCGCGGCCAGGCGGACTTCACGTCATAGACCAGCCCACCGGGCGCCAACAGGCTGCGGATATGGGCATCGTCCATCGCCTTGAAGCTCTCATGCGCCACCGCCAGCACCACCGCGTCGTAGCTGCCGGGCACCGGCTCGGCCAGCCAGTTCACGCCCTCGTCCGCCATGGCAGCTGGCCCCACCCACGGATCGCTGACGTCCACCTGCGCGCCGCTGCCGGCCAGCCGCTGGGCCAGTTCCAGCGCGCGGCTGTTGCGCAGGTCCGGGCAGTCCTCCTTGAAGGTCACGCCCAGCACCAGGATGCGCGAGTGCGCTGGCATGCGGCCACGCTCGGCGAGCATCGCCAGCACGCGTTTGGCCACATGTTCGCCCACCCGGTTGTTGACCTGCCGGGCGGTGTGGATGAGGTCGGGGTGGTAGCCCATGCTTTCGGACTTGTGCAGCAGGTAGTACGGGTCCACGCCGATGCAGTGGCCTCCCACCAGCCCCGGCCGGAACGGCAGGAAGTTCCATTTGCTGCCTGCGGCGTCGAGCACATCCTGGGTGTCGATGCCGAGGCGATCGAAGATCAGGGCCAACTCGTTGACCAGCGCGATGTTGACGTCACGCTGGATGTTCTCCACCACCTTGGCCGCTTCGGCGACCCGCATCGACGGCACCGGGAACGTACCGGCGGTGATGATCCGCTGGTACAGGCCATCGACCACCGCAGCCACGTCCGGCGTTGAACCGGAGGTGATCTTGCGGATGTCGGCCAGGCGCCGCTGGCGGTCACCCGGGCTGACCCGCTCGGGACTGTAGCCGCAGTAGAAATCCTCGTTGAAGCGCAGCCCCGAGCCCTGTTCCAGCAGCGGCACGCAGACTTCTTCGGTGGTACCCGGGTAGACGGTGGATTCGTAGATCACCAGATCACCGACGCGCAGATGGCTGGCGATCAGTCGCGTCGCCGAGCGCAAAGGCTCCAGATCAGGCTGCTCGTAGGCATCGATCGGCGTGGGCACGGTGACGATGTAGACGTTGCAGGCGTCGAGCTGCGCCGGATCGCTGCTGTAACGCAGCAGCGACGCGCTGGCCAGTTCGTCCGGCTCCATTTCCAGCGTGTGGTCCTGCCCGCCGGCCAGTTCGGCGATGCGCGCAGCATCGATGTCGTACCCCAAGGTGGGCAGCTGGCGGCCGAACGCCACTGCCAACGGCAGCCCGACATATCCCAGGCCGATGATGGCCGGGGACGGGCTCTGTGCTGCGCCGATCGGCGCACTCATGCGCGGCGTCCAACAGGCGGCGATGGTGTCCACTGGGTCATGCGGGGATCCGGGAGCAGGCAAACGTGCCGACAAGGTTAACCGCGGCAGCGGCGCCAGACCACGCCCGGATCAGGATCCGAGGCTGACGGCAGYCGGCTCGAGTTCGCCGTGCCGCCCCGTCCAGGCCCGCAACAACAGGCAGAAGCCATGATCCGGGGGCTCCTGCCCCAGACTGAAACCATGCCACGGGGCCGCCACGATGCTGCCCAGCGTCGCCGCATCCACGTGCCGGTTGGCCATCGTCCAGCGCGGGAACCAGCGGCTCGGGATCGGGCCTGCGGCAAGCTGGATGATGCTGCCGTGGCGACGCGCGTTGCCGATCCGCGCGTGCACCGAAGCCAGCCCATCCCGTGGGCCTTCGATGTACTGCAGGAAACGGCTGCCATCGAACATCAACGCCCCGGTCACCCCGGCCATGCGGTTGAACGCGGTCGCATCGGCCAGCAATGCATCGAGCTCGGGCACGTCCAGTCCCTCCCTGGCCGTGCTGACATAAGCGTACGCATGCAACGGCATGTCCATCACTCCCCTCCTGAGTGCAGAGGAATATGACAGGAAGCACGAGGACTTCAAGCGTTGGCTATTCCGGCGGCGACTCGACCTGATAACCGCGTTGCACCAGCGCATCCAGATAGCCCTCGCCCAGCAGCAGGCTGACCGGCACCGTCGCGAAGGTGCCTGGATGACGGCTCAGCGCCGCATCCACGCCCTGCAGCCAGCGCGTGCGTACCTGCTGCGGCATATCGCTCCAGCCGCGCCGGCGCACGAAGGCCGAATCCTGCAGCAGTTCGCGGCAGGTCTGGGCCATCGCCGAACCCGACAGCCGGCGCAGTGCCGCGACATCCCCCAGCGCCCAGGCGTTGGCGCRCTCGCGCAGCACCGGTGCCTGGAATTCCACCGTGTCGAGCGTGCGTTCGAAACACGCGCGGTCATCGACTTCGGTGGCCTGCAGCTCCTTCAACGTGCCACGGATGTCGTCGACCTTCAGCTTGACCTGCACGTCTTCCGGCTTCAGATCGTGCGCCTTGTACGCGCGCCCGAGTGCTTCCTTGACCTGCTTGCCATCACGCAGGCCGTTGCGCTTGAGGAAGGCCTGGTACAAGCGGCCGGAGGCCACCAGCGGACGGTCCTTTTCCACGCCACGGTCATTGCCTAGGTAGGTCTGTTTCAGGCCGAGCCAGCGCGCGTGCGTTGCCGGCGGCAGGATCTGGTCAAGCGTGCGCCCCTGCGGATCGCGCGCGGTCTTCAACGCCAGTGGCAGCAGGGTCAGACCCTTGAACACACCGATCTTCGCATCGAGGGCGAAACCCGGATCGCCCAGCACATGGTCGACGCTGGCAATGGTCCGCTCCACTTCGTCGGAGCGCCATTGCACACCGCTCGGCAACGGCGAGACCGTGCCCAGGATCCACAACACATGCCCCTGTGGAGCGGTGACCTTCCAGAGGCCGGGGCCGGGTTGTTCGCCGGTCACCTGCACCGTCGCCATGTCCACCACCGCCCCGGTGGGCGCAGGCCCCTGCTGCGCGGCGGCCGGGCCGATCGCCAGCATCAGCCCCAGCACGGCACTGCATCCGATCCATCGCCTGCCACGTGCACGCATATCGCCATTCCCGGGAACGTTGGCGGACTGTACCCAGCGCCGCGTCCGGTTGCGTAAAAGCCGTGTTAGCCGGCGGCAGCGGCGGCGATTCCGTTACAATCGGCGCGCGCTGCAGGCCCGGATGGCGAAACTGGTAGACGCATSGGACTTAAAATCCGCCGACCGCAAGGTCATGCCRGTTCGATTCCGGCTCCGGGCACCAACGGTTTCGGGCGATTTCTTGCAGCTCCCAGCGCTCCGCAATTTTCGACTTGCTCCGCAAAAGCGAGCTGGCCGTGCTCACACGCCCCGGCGCAGTTCCCTCAGACCTGTCCTCACCCGTGTCTTCATCGGGTCCTTCGCCCTTGGCTTCATCACCGCCGGCGAACGGATTGGCGCCAGCGCTTCCTTTACTCGTTCCAGGTCCCTCGCCCCCCTCGATCAAGCAGCGTGCCTGCTGCAGCTGTTTGTGTAGGCGGCAGGGC
>NZ_JBFTOJ010000176.1:0-7990 GCF_056397905.1 Stenotrophomonas sp. 05L414_2 | reverse complement strand
GGGTTTACGGCGTGTCCTGCAAGCCCACACCGCCCCGCCAAACCGAACAGCCCAACCGCGGCTCTTGATCTTGACGTTGCAGTTGCCGTTGCCGTTGCTGTTGCTGTTGCTTGCAGCGGGTCCCGGGCCGCAGGCCCGGGCAGAAAACCTTACCGGTCGTCGCGCAGTTCGCCACCGGGCAGGAACACCCACGTGCGGGTGACCTGCAGGATGTCGATCTGGTCTTCGCTGTCGGGCAACGGCGGGAACGGTTGTGCCAGCTGGATCACCCGCAGCGCGGCCTCGTCCAGCAGCGGCGTGCCGCTGGACTTCAACACCCGGCTGCTTTCCACGCTGCCGTCGCGGCGTACCCCCACGCTGATCACCACCTGTCCCCCCAGCCGGCGCTGCCGTGCTTCGTCGGGGTAGTTCAGGTTGCCGACCTGCTCGGCGCGGTCCACCCACGCACGCAGGTAATTGGCGTAGGCGTATTCGCGCGTACTGGCCGAAACGAATTTCCGGTTCGGCCGCTTGGCGTACTGCGCCGAACGCAGGTGCACTTCCGCCGCCAGCCGCGCCATTTCAGCATCGCGCTGTTCGCGCGCGGTCATCGGTGCATCCGGTGTTGGTTGCAGCGGGGTAGGGCGCGACTGCGCCACGGCCACGGTGTCCTGGCCATTGCGGCTGCTGACCACCCGCGCCTGCGGCGGCGGTACCGGTGCTGCCGACTGCTGCTGCTGGGGTACCGGACTGATGCCGGCCTGGGCCTGCGGCACGATGCCGGCCTGGTTGTCGCGGGGGCGCTGCGCACGATCGTGCTCGCCACCGCCTTCCTGGCTGGCGGCGGCCAGGAAATCGGCCTGCTTCGGGGTCAGCGCGGTGCGGGTCTGGCTGAAGATCACTTCCAGGGTCGGCACCAGGGGCGCGTCGCCTTTCACGGCAAAGCCGACCCCGAGGATCAGCAGGGCGTGCACCAGCACCGACAGGGCGATGGTGGCGCCCAGCCGCTGCGCTTCACGCGGCGGCGGGGCGAGGACGGCAGGTGCGGCATCCATCAGCGCAGATCGGCCTCGATCGCGTCGAACAGGGTGCCGGCGATGTTCAGGCCGTACTGCGCGTCCAGCTCGCGCACGCAGGTCGGGCTGGTCACGTTGAYCTCGGTCAGGTAGTCGCCGATGACGTCCAGGCCGACGAAACGCATGCCACGACGCTTCATTTCCGGGCCGACCTGGGCGGCGATCCAGCGATCGCGTTCGCTCAGCGGACGGCCTTCGCCACGGCCACCGGCGGCCAGGTTGCCGCGGAACTCATCGCCCTGCGGAATGCGCGCCAGGCAGTAATCGACCGGCTCGCCATCGACCAGCAGGATGCGCTTGTCGCCGGCAGTGATGTCGGGAATGAACTTCTGGGCCAGGGCGAGCTTGCGGCCGCCGTCGGTCAGCGTTTCCAGGATCACGTTCAGGTTGGGGTCGCCCTGTCCGCTGCGGAAGATCGAGCGCCCGCCCATGCCATCCAGCGGCTTCAGTACCGCCTGGCCGTGTTCCAGCGCGAAGGCCTTCAGTGCCTTGGCGTCGCGGCTGACCAGGGTCGGCGGGCAGCACTGCGGGAACAGCAGCGCGGCCAGCTTCTCGTTGTAGTCGCGCAGGCCCTGCGGGTTGTTGACCACGCACGCACCGGCGGCGGCAGCGACATCCAACACCTGGGTGTCGTAGACATACTCGGCGTCGACCGGCGGGTCCTTGCGCATCAGCACGATCTGGCCGGGACCGAATTCGGTCCGGCTGAATGCGCCCAGCTCGTACCAGCCGGCCGGGTCGTCGCGCACCTGCAGGGGGGCGGTCCAGGCCACGGCCACCCCGCCTTCCAGCGCCAGCCCGCCCGGGCGCACGTAGTGCAGGGCATGGCCGCGGCGCTGGGCTTCCAGCAGCATGGCGAACGTGGTGTCCTTGGCGATCTTGATGTGGGCGATGGGGTCCATCACCACGATGACGTTCAACGGCATGGGTGCACCTGTCAGGCAAGGCGTTGATGGTAGCGGCAACGCCGGCCGTGCGCCTCCCCGGCGATGTGCAACGCAGCGTCCCTTGCCGGGCTGCGCAGTGATTGCCAATCCGGTCACGTTCAGCCCGGCGCCACGCCCCGCGCCACGGACCGCCCTTGAAGCGGGCGCGGGAAGTGCGATATAGATACGCTTTCGCAGCGGCTCCCGCCAAAGATTGGGCCGTGCGCTTGGGGAATGGCAATGACTGAAAACACGACTGCGGGCGGGGAGCTCGCAGGACTCCGGGTGATGGTCATCGATGACTCGAAGACCATCCGCAGGACTGCGGAAACACTGCTGAAGCGCGAAGGCTGCGAAGTAGTGACCGCGACGGACGGTTTCGAGGCCCTGGCCAAGATTGCCGACCAGCAGCCGCAGATCATCTTCGTCGACATCATGATGCCGCGCCTGGATGGCTACCAGACCTGCGCACTGATCAAGGGTAACCAGCTGTTCAAGGCGACCCCGGTGATCATGCTGTCGTCCAAGGATGGTCTGTTCGACAAGGCGCGGGGGCGCATCGTCGGCTCGGAGCAATACCTGACCAAGCCATTCACGCGCGAAGAACTGCTGGGTGCCATCCGCACGTACGTCAACGCCTGACCAGGGGGGAAAGGCACAATGGCTCGTATCGTCCTGATCGAGGATTCACCGACCGACCGCGCGGTGTTCACCCAATGGCTGCGCCGTGCCGGCCATGAGGTGCTGGAAGCGGACAATGCCGAAGATGGCCTGCAGCTGGTCCGCGACCAGGTGCCGCAGCTGGTCCTGATGGACGTGGTGCTGCCGGGCATGAGCGGTTTCCAGGCGACCCGGGCGATGGCCCGCGACGCAGCGATCAAGCACATCCCGGTCATCATCGTCAGCACCAAGGCGATGGAAACCGACAAGGCCTGGGGGCTGCGCCAAGGCGCCGCCGACTACATCGTCAAGCCGCCGCGCGAGGAAGAACTCATCGCCCGGATCAACGAGCTGGTGGCCTGATGCGCTCGCCCTTCGACATTCTTGAAGCCTACGAACGGCGCAGCCTGGCCCACGCGGTGCAGCTGCCCGGGCGGCAGTTCGCGCAGGACCTGTGGCGTGGCGTCGGTTTCCGTGTTGGCCAGCGTCGGCTGGTGTCCGATTTCCGCGAAGTGGTGGAGATCGTGCCGATGCCGCCGGTGACCCCGGTGCCATGCGCGCAGCCGTGGCTGCTGGGCGTGGGCAACCTGCGCGGCAACCTGTTCCCGGTGGTCGACCTGAAGTACTTCCTGGAAGGGGCGCGCACTGTCCAGCAGGAAGGCCAGCGCGTGCTGATCATGCGCCAGGCCGGTGGCGACGTCGCCCTGACCATCGATGAACTGTTCGGCCAGCGCAGCTTCGAGCTGACCCAGCAGATCGAGGCCGGTTCACTGGCCGAGGGACGCTACGGCCACTTCGTCGATCGCGCTTTCCATGCCGATGGCAACGATTGGGGCGTGTTCTCGCTCTCGCTGCTGTCGCGTACCCCTGAATTCCGGCAAGCCGCGGCCTGAGGCCGGGCATCGCCCCCTGCATTGAAAATCGAGGTTGAACGATGAGTACTGCTTCGGATGCCACCAAGTCCGGCAAGCTGCGGCTGGGCGGCAGCAACCTCTGGCTGGCGCTGCTGGCCCTGTCGATGATCCTGTTCGGTGTGAACACCGGCGTGTCCACCTGGCAGGGCAGCCGCCTGGCCGATGCCGGTTCCAAGGCCGCGGACCTGCAGGTGCTGTCGCAGCAGCTGGCCAACCAGGGCCGTGACGCGGTCGGCGGCAACGCGCAGGCCTTCACCGCCTTCAAGGCCACCCGCAACGCGATCGAGCAGAACGTGTCGACCCTGCAGGGCCGCTACGGCAACGAGCCGGGCGTCTCCCGGGCGATCTCGACCCTGGCCGACACCTGGGCGCCGCTGGGCAAGCAGGCTGGCCAGCTGGTGGCCAGTGAACCGGCAGTACTGGCCCTGGCCGGCAACGCCAACAACTTCTCCGGTGCGGTGCCGGGCCTGCAGGCCCAGTTGAACGAGCTGGTGCGTGCGATGTCCGCCTCCGGCGCGCCGTCGTCGCAGGTCTACAGCGCCCTGCAGCAGGTGGTGGTCGCCGGTTCGATGGCGCGTCGCGTGACTGAAATCCGCGCCGGCGGCACGGCTGCGGCCGCTGCCGGTGACGCGCTGGCCCGCGACATCACCGTGTTCTCGCAGGTGCTCGATGCGCTGCGCAATGGCAACGAGGACCTGGGCATCACCGCCGTGCGCGGCGCTGCCGCCGTCGCTGCGCTGGAGCAGTCGCAGCAGAAGTGGCAGGCGATGAAGCAGGACGCCGACGCGATCCTGGCCAGCTCGCGCCAGCTGTTCGCCGCGCAGTCCGCTGCCTCCGCACTGGGCCAGGGTTCGGCGAAGATGCTGACCGACAGCCGCAAGCTGTTCGAAGCCTTCTCCTCGTTCGGTTCGGTGTCCGACACCCGCCTGTTCCCGAATTTCTGGATCGGCGTGGTGTCCGGTGCGCTGTCGCTGATCGCGATCATCGGTTTCGTCTCCACCAACGTGCGCAGCCGCTCGCGCGAGCAGGAACTGCGCTACCAGACCCAGGTGGAGTTCAACAGCCGCAACCAGCAGGCGATCATGCGGCTGCTGGACGAAATCTCCTCGCTCGGTGAGGGCGATCTGACCGTGAAAGCCTCGGTGACCGAGGACATGACCGGCGCGATCGCGGACGCCATCAACTACGCGGTGGATGAACTGCGCCACCTGGTGACCACCATCAACGACACCTCGGCCAAGGTCGCGCTGTCGACCCAGGAAACGCAGGCCACCGCGATGCAGCTGGCCGAAGCGGCCGGCCACCAGGCCAACCAGATCACCTCGGCGTCGGACCGGATCGGCGAAATCGCCGCCAGCATCGAACAGGTATCGCGCAACTCGGCCGAGTCGGCCGACGTGGCACAGCGTTCGGTGGTGATCGCCGCCGAAGGTGCCGGCGTGGTCCGCGAGACCATCCAGGGCATGGACCAGATCCGCGACCAGATCCAGGAGACCTCCAAGCGCATCAAGCGACTGGGCGAATCTTCGCAGGAGATCGGCTCGATCGTGGAACTGATCAACGACATTTCCGAGCAGACCAACATCCTGGCATTGAACGCGGCCGTGCAGGCGGCTTCGGCCGGTGAAGCCGGTCGTGGTTTCGCGGTCGTGGCCGACGAAGTGCAGCGCCTGGCAGAGCGCACCTCCGGTGCGACCCGACGTATCGAGAACCTGGTGCAGGCGATCCAGGCCGACACCAACGAAGCGGTCACCTCGATGGAACAGACCACCGCCGAAGTGGTGTCCGGTGCACGCTTGGCCGAGGACGCCGGCACCGCGCTGACCGAGATCGAGCGCGTGTCCAACGCACTCAATACCCTCATCAAGAACATCTCCATCGCCGCCCAGCAGCAGTCGTCGGCGGCGTCGGACATCACCCGCACGATGGGCGTGATCCGCCAGATCACCGGCCAGACCTCGCAGGGTGCCGGGCAGACCGCCGAGTCGATCGGCCACCTGGCGCAGCTGGCGGCCGACCTGCGTCGTTCGGTCGCCGACTTCAAGCTGCCGGCGTGACACGGGCAGGGCGGCGAGCAAGGAACCAGTCGATGAAGCATTTCCATTCCCCACGCCAGGATCCGCGCGACCGTCGCGCGGCGGCGACCGGAGCGCATCCATGAGCAGCCTGCGCGATGCGATGAGCCACGCAGCCCTGGGCTGGGTCAAGCCCGAGCTGGACGAGACCCTGCGCCTGGTGCGCAACGAGGTCGAGTACTTCGCCGAAGATCCGGCCGACAGCAGCCGCATGCGCATCTGCGCCGGCTACCTGCACCAGGTGCAGGGCACGCTGCGCATGGTCGAACTGTATGCACCGGCGATGGTGGCCGAGGAGCTGGAACAGCTCGCCATCGCCGTCGGCAAGGGCGAGGTCGCCGAGCGCGACGAGGCCTGCGCCACCCTGATGCGCGGCAGCGTGCTGCTGCCCGATTACCTGGAGCGCCTGCAGAACGGACACCGTGACATCCCGATCGTGCTGCAGCCGCTGCTCAACGAGATCCGCGCCGCCCGTGGCGAAGCGCTGATCAACGACAGCGTGCTGTTCGCGTTCGCGCCCGATTCGGTGACCGCCACCGAAGCGGAACTGGACCATGCACGCGGCAGCCTCAGCGGCCGCAACCGCGAGCTGCTGGACACCGTTGGCAACGCGGTCAAGGAAGAACTGCTGCAGGTCAAGGACGCGCTGGACCTGCACCTGCGTACCGACGGTTCGCCGCAGCAGCTGCAGGAGCAGGTGACCAAGCTGGGTTCGGTGGCCGATACGCTGGGCATGCTCGGCCTGGGCGCTGCGCGGGGCGTGGTCGTGCAGCAGCGCGACGCGCTGCGCGGGGTCGTCGAGGGCCGCCAGCAGATCGACGAAGACATGCTGCTGGATATCGCCGGTGCGCTGCTCTATGTCGATGCATCGCTGGATGACCAGGTCGCACACCTCGGTGCCAGTGGCAGTGGCCAGGATGATCCGAGCGCGGTGGAGAACCGGCGCACGGTGGAAGTGCTGGCGCACGAGGCGATCGCCAATTTCGCCGCCGCCCGCGAGCATTTCGTCGCTTTCATCGAAACCAGCTGGAACCACGCCGAACTGCAGGACGTGCCGCGCCTGCTCGGCGATGTCTCCGGCGCATTGCGCATGCTCGACCTGGGCACCGCGGCAGACTATCTGCGCGGCGTGCAGCAGTACATCGAAGCCGAACTGATCGGTCGTCAGCGGGTGCCCAGTGGTCGCCAGCTGGACACCCTGGCCGACGCCATGGCCAGCCTGGAGTACTACCTGGAAGCCCTGCGTGACCGCCGTCCGGGTCGCGAGGACATCCTCGACATCACCCGCAGCAGCMTGGAAGCGCTGCGCTACTGGYCGCTGCCCGAGCGCGGCGTGGTCGCTGTCGAAGACGTGCAGCCGGTCATGCGCGAAGCTGTGGTCTTGCCAGCCGAGCCGCTGCAGATCGAACCGCTGGATATCGACGTGCAGGCCTCCGCGCCGGCACCGGGTGACGTGCCGGCGTCGCTGCCCGATTTCACCTTCGACCCGCTGCCGGAGGCTACGCCCGCCGACAACGGCCTGATGTTCGGATCGCTGGGTACGCCAGCGTTGTCGGCCGAACCGCACGGCACCCCGGCGCCCCTGTTGTTCGCTGCCTCCAGCGCCCCCGCGCCGGAAGTGCCGCAGTGGGAACTGGGTGGATTCGACGCGCCGGCAGGGAGTGCTGCCGAACGCAGCGACGAGCGTGCGCCGACGTTCGACAGCTTCGATCCGGTCAGTTTCGATCCTGTGTCCGTCGAACGGTCCGACGCTGCTGCCTGGACGTTGTCCGCGATTCCGGTGCCGGAAGAGGACGACACGCAGGCAAGCGCCGTAGACGGCAATGATGACGCCTTCCTGGCGACGTCGTTGGACGAGACGTCGTCTGCCGCGTCGCTGGACGTGGTCATTTCGCTGGCCTTCGATCCGGTTGCCGCCGAGCAGGACGGCCAGACGTCGCTGAGCGACGATGTGGTGTTCCGTTTCGACAGCAGCCTGCTGCACAACGCCGATGACGTGTTGTCGCTGGAGACAATGGAAACGCTGTCGTTGGACGACGAGCAGGCCTCGCCTGCGACGCTGGAGTTCATTGACGCCGGTGCGGTGGTGCAGGCCGACGATGGCCTGGCCATCAACGAACGGCTCGACTCCACCGTTGACGGCGACGCGGCGACCGATGCGGCAGTCTACGTCGCACCGGCCGCTGATCTGCCCGCATCCGAAGACCTGTCGGCAGTGTCTGCTGCGCCGACCGTGGCGCTGGTCGATGTGGATACCATCGCGCCGATCGACTTCAGCGAAGCCGATGCGCAGTTCTTCGCAGAGCTGAATGCCGCTGCCGCCGGCTTCAATCCCCAGGCCATGCCGGCCGCCGTCGTGC
>NZ_JBFTOJ010000175.1:0-15071 GCF_056397905.1 Stenotrophomonas sp. 05L414_2 | reverse complement strand
GCTGCTGTTGGTGGGTGTCGACCTTGGTCGACACGTAGATCCACGCCATGCRTGGATGAATGCCGGACGAGAATGGAAGCGCATTTCCCGGCTTGGCGCTGTGCTGGGGTGATCGTGGGTTCCCGCGATCTGTCGAAACGGCATGGGCTGCTCTTGGTGGGTGTCGACCTTGGTCGACACGCAGATCCACGCCATGCATGGATGAATGCCCAACGAAATGGAAACGCTCCGTTGTTGACACGTAACGCGGGCATGGCGTGTGTGGGTGTACGCTGCATGCATGATGGCCACGACAGTCGGGCAACAGCAGCTGGTGGCGGCTAGGGCCGCCTTCGCCGAAGGCGACGTGCAGTCGCTGGCGATGCTGCCCTTGCCGTTGCAGCAGTCCTGGCAGCGCTCGCATGCGGCGGGTGTGCGCCCCGGGCAGGAGCCGTATTACCCGCCGTTGCAGGGCAACGGACACCGCTTGGAGTCCCGCGATGACCGCCGCCTGGCGCGTTGCGTGCAGCCGGAACTGGAGCAGTTGTGGGCCGCGTTCGGTGCGCGTGGCTGGACGATGTTCTGCGCCAACCGCGAGGGCATGGTGATCGTGCATCGCGCCCATGGCCTGGAAGATGCAGCGCTGCTGCGGCCGATCCAGRTGGGCCGGCGGCTGGGCGAGGCCGAGATCGGTACCACCGCGCCTGCGGTCAGCCTGGCCGACGACCTGCCCGCATTGGTACGCGGCAATGAACACTATCTGCAGCGGTTCGCCCCCGTGTTCTGCCTGAGTGAGCCGCTGCATGACCTGCAGGGGAAGGTCTGCGGTGCGATCGACATCACTGGGCTGGGGGAACGCGATCCGGCGTTGCTGCAGGGCTATTTCCGGCAGGCAGCGCTGGCCATCGAGAACCGCTTGATGCACACGCTCAGCGATGTGCATCTGCTGGCGGTGCAGCATGATCCGCGCTGGTTGGCATCACCGCTGCAGGGCCTGTTGGCGGTGCAGGAAGACGGCCAGTTGCTTTGCGCCAATCGCGTCGCCCGGCGCCTGCTCGGCCTGCCGCGGCGTGGGCCGCTGCCGCTGCTTTCGCTGGACACGCTGTTTGCCGGCGCCAGCGCAGCACAGCGACGTCGACTGCTGCAGCCCGGCCCTGCGCATCGGGTGCGACTGGGCGAGGGCAGTGCGGTCCATCTGCAGCATCTGCAGGCACCGCGCGCCGCACGGACACGTTCACCAGCTACGGCCGCAGCGCCCGTGCAGGCGGCACCATTGCGTGACCAGCAGCGCAATGCGGCACGGCGAGCCGCCCATACCGCCGAAGGCAACCTCAGCCTCGCCGCACGCCAGCTCGGCATCTCGCGGACAACGCTGTACAAACTGCTGCGCGAGTGAGGCCGGCCACGTAGGCCGGCGCTACATCGCGGTGTCGATCAATCGCGGAAGTTGTTGAACTGCAGCGGCAGTTCGAACTTGCCGGCCTTCAGCACGGCGATGGCGTCCTGCAGGTCGTCGCGCTTCTTGCCCATCACCCGCAGCTTGTCGCCGTTGATCTGGGTTTCCACCTTCAGCTTGGCTTCCTTCAGCGCCGCAGCGATCTTCTTGGCGATCTTCTGCTCGATGCCCTGCTTGACGGTGATCTTCTGCCGGGCCTGCGCAAGGTTGGTTTCCACGTCGCCATATTCCAGGCTGAGCACGTCGATGCTGCGGGCGGCCAGGCGAGCGCGCAGGATGTCGTTCATCTGCTTGAGCTGGAACTCGCTCGGTGCGGACTGGGTGATCACTTCGCCGTCGCGCTCGAACTTGGCGTCCACGCCCTTGAAGTCGAAACGGGTGGCAAGCTCGCGGTTGGCCTGGTCGAGCGCATTGGTCAGTTCGTGGGTGTCGACTTCGGACACAACGTCGAAGGAAGGCATGGGCGTTACTCCGCAGAAATCAGTGGCGGCCATTCTATCGCGCCGGTCGCGGCGGCAACGCCCGTGGTCGGCGATAATGGGCCATGAACGTGCAACGCTCCCCTTCGCGCGCCGTGGCCTGGATGGTCGCTGCTGTCGCCTGTTTCTCGCTGATGGACGCCGGCATGAAGCAGCTCTCGGCTGGCTATCCCTCGCTGCAGGTCACCTTCCTGCGTGGCGCGGCGTCGCTGCCCTTCGTGCTGGTCTGGGTGTTGGCCAGTGCCGGGCCACGCTCGCTGATCCCGCGCCGCTGGGGGCTGCACCTGCTGCGCGGCGGGCTGGGCATGGCGATGATCGGCTGCTTCGTGTTCGCCCTGCGCGACCTGCCGCTGTCCACCGCCTACACCATTTATTTCGTCGCGCCGCTGCTGATTGCCGCACTGTCGGTGCCGCTGCTGGGCGAGCGGGTCGGGCCGCGGCGCTGGGTCGCCATCGGCATCGGCCTGGTCGGCGTGCTGGTGGTGCTGCGGCCGGGCGTGGGCGGTTTCATCTCGGTGCCGGGCCTGATGGTGCTGGCCGCCGCCACCGCCTATGCCATCGCCGCGATCACCGTCAGCCTGCTGACCCGCACCGATACCTCGCAGTCGATGGTGGTCTGGTTCCTGGTCATCATGGCCATCGGCGCCGGGCTGCTGGCTATCCCCGGCTGGGTGCCGCTGCAGATGGCGCATGCGCCGTTGATCGCCGGCATGGGCCTGGCCGGGGCGCTGGGCCAGATCGCGCTGACCAAGGCCTTCCAGTTGGGTGAGGCATCGATGATCGCACCGCTCGAATACAGCGGCCTGGTCTGGGTGATCGGCTGGGACCTGGCCTTCTGGGGACAGCTGCCCGATGGCTACATCTGGGCGGGCGCGGCAATCATCGTCGCCTCGGGCCTGTACCTGCTGCACCGCGAACGGGTGAACCGGCAGGAGCCGCCGAAACCGTTGGACCATCCCTGAACCGATCTGGCTGGGGACGGGGCCGCCGATATGCCGATGCGGGCGTCTTAGAACCAAAAGGAATAACATTCTGGCCCATGGCGCGGGCGCGCGAGCGCCAGCGCTGGTAGGCTGCACGCCCCTTCCATCGCCCTCCCGGTGAGCTGATCCCGTGATCGAGTTCCAGCGCCTGCACAAATCCTATGCCGTTGCCGGCCGCGCGGTCAGCGCGCTGCAGCCGCTGGACCTGACCATCGAGGCCGGCGAGGTGTTCGGCATCATCGGTCATTCCGGTGCGGGCAAATCGACGCTGATCCGCATGATCAACCGCCTGGAGGAGCCCAGTGGTGGCCGCCTGCTGATCGCCGGCGAAGATGTCACCGCGCTGGATCCGGAAGGCCTGCGCGCGCTGCGCCGCCGGATCGGCATGATCTTCCAGCACTTCAACCTGCTGTCCTCGCGCACGGTGGCCGGCAATGTCGCCTTCCCGCTGGAGCTGGCCGGTACGCCGAAGGCCGAGATCGATGCGCGCGTCGCCGAGCTGCTGCAGACCGTGGGCCTGCAGGCGCATGCGGACAAGTACCCGGCGCAGTTGTCGGGCGGCCAGAAGCAACGTGTGGGCATYGCCCGCGCACTGGCCACCCGCCCGCAGATCCTGCTGTGCGACGAGGCCACCAGCGCGCTCGATCCGCAGACCACCGCGTCGGTGCTGGCGCTGCTGTCGAAGATCAACCGCGAACTGGGCCTGACCATCGTGCTGATCACCCACGAGATGGACGTGATCCGTCGCGTCTGCGACCGCGTGGCCGTGCTCGATGCCGGCCAGCTGGTCGAGACCGGCCCGGTAACGAAGGTGTTCCTGCACCCGCAGCACCCGACCACCCGCCGTTTCGTCAGCGAATCGGAGCAGGTGGACGAGGGCACCCTGCACCGCGACTTCGACGCGGTCGGTGGCCGTGTCGTGCGCCTGACCTTCCTCGGCGCCGACACCTACGAACCCCTGCTCGGCAGCGTCGCGCGGCAGACCGGGGTCGACTACAACATCCTGTCCGGGCGTATCGACCGGATCAAGGACACCCCGTATGGCCAGCTGATCGTCGCCCTGGTGGGCGGTGACCAGTCCGCCGCGCAGGCCGCATTCGTGGCTGCCGGCGTGCATGTTGAGGAACTGCGTCGATGATCATCGCCACCGCCGGCGGCTTCTTCCGTCACCTGGATGCGGGCAAGTGGGCCGACATCGGCCAGGCCACCATCGACACCCTGCTGATGCTGGCCGGTTCGCTGCCGCTGACCCTGGCCATCGGCCTGCCGCTGGGCGTGCTGCTGTACCTGTTCGGTGCGCCACAGCTGAAACGCCGGCCGGTTGCCTACGGCGTGCTGGCGCTGGTGGTGAACCTGCTGCGCTCGGTGCCCTTCATCATCCTGATGATCGTGCTGATCCCGGTGACCCTGTTCATGATGGGCACCTCGCTGGGCGTGCGTGGCGCGATCGTRCCGCTGGTCATCGGCGCTGCGCCGTTCTATGCGCGGCTGGTGGAAACCGCGCTGCGTGAAGTGGACCGCGGGGTGATCGAGGCGACCCAGGCAATGGGTGCCACCACCTGGCAGCTGGTCACCCGCGTGCTGCTGCCCGAAGCACGGCCGGGCCTGATTGCCGGTGCCACGGTGACTACCGTGGCCCTGATCGGCTTCACCGCGATGGGCGGTGCGATCGGTTCCGGTGGCCTGGGCGACCTGGCCTTCCGCGACGGCTACCAGCGCTCGCACACCGACGTGGCGCTGGTCACGGTGGTCCTTTTGCTGGTGCTGGTGCAGCTGCTGCAGATGCTGGGCGACCGCCTGGTCGCGCATTACAGCCGCAGATAACAGAATGCCGGGCGGCGCCCGGCATCGTTCAGGGTGGTGCCGGCCGCTGGCCGGCACTACCACCGTGTGCAGTCAACGCACGTTCGGTACTTCGTAGCCCAGCTTGCCGACCTGCTCGGCGTGCTGCGGCACGCGCTTGAGCTTGTCGGTGTTGACCCCGTACTCGTCGCGCAGGCGTTCGGCCAGGTCCTTGTACAGGGCCTTGTCCATGTCAGGCGTGCGGGCGAAGATCCAGGCCATCTCGCGGCCCGGGTAGCCGATCAGCGCCCAGGAATAGTCCGGCGCTACTTCCAGTACCCGCGAATGGGTCGGCACGACCCGGTAGAACCAGGTGCGCCAGCCGTGGTTGCCACTGTCGGGATCGACGCTGGCGCGCGCACGGRTTTCCTGCAGCGGTTCACCGAAACCATCGCGGTAGCGATAGGTGATGGCGACCTTGTGGTCCTCGCGCAGCTCGTACTGGTTGACGCTGGCGACGTGGCCGCGCTCGATGAAGTTCGGCACGCGGCCGATCACGTACCAGGTCCCCATGAAGCGCTGCAGGTCGATCGCCCCATCTGCAGAGGCTTCCGCGGCGCTGTTGTGGGACGACGGTGGAGAATTGGCAGCCACTGCCGGACCGCCCAGGGACAGGGCCAGCAACACAGCGCAGAGCGGGCGGATCGAGGTCATGCGGGAGCGGGCTCCAGTGGGCTTGCCCGCGCATGGTCACTGTGTGCACGCCATCCGTCAATGGTGTCGCAGCCGGTGAGAAGCCCCGCAGCCAAGCTGACCGCCATCGACCACCGGAGAATCCGCATGCGCACACGTCCCCGCCACCGCCCGCCAACTGAACGCGTCAGCGAACGCGCCGATCCGCGCCTGTTGCGGGTGGTGCCGCAGCTCGCCCTCGCTGGCCTGGCCGTGGTGCTGGTGTGGCCGGCCGCGCGCGGCAGCAGTGCCTGGCTGGGCTGGTTGCCGCTGTGGCTGGTCGGCATGCCGTTGGCGGCCTGGTGGGCACTGCTGCGCTGCCCGTTGCCAACGCTGGCCGCGCTCCGCTCGCTGCGACGCGACCATGGGCAGGCCCGGCGGCGCTCCCCCACGCGTACGCGCAAGGCGCACACCGCCACGGCCTGACCTTCGACACGGGGGCGGCCCCGGTGATCCATGCTAGCGTTTCACAGCTAATGACTGCCTGGAGCTGCAATGTCACGATTCGCTTCSGCCTGCCTGCTGGCCGGCATGATGACCGCTGCCTCGGTGGGTACCGCCGTGGCCGCTGAAGACACCGACCGTTACGCCTGGCTGGAGGACGTCACCGGCGACAAGCCGTTGTCCTGGGTCAAGGAACAGAACGCAAAGTCCGAGGCGCGCCTGGCGCAGACCCCGGCCTTCAAGCAGATGGAGAGCAGCATCCGCGAGGTGCTCGACTCGGACGCCAAGATTCCCGGCGTGCAGAAGATCGGTGATTACTACTACAACTTCTGGAAGGACAAGCAGCACGAGCGCGGCCTGTGGCGTCGCACCACCCTGGCCGAGTACCGCAAGGCCTCGCCGACCTGGGAAACCRTGCTCGACCTGGATGCGCTGAACAAGGCCGAGAACGAGAACTGGGTCTGGCACGGCGCTGACTGCCTGCGTCCGGATTACAGCCGCTGCCTGATCGCGCTGTCGCGCGGCGGTGCCGACGCCGATGTCACCCGCGAGTTCGACCTGGCCAGCAAGAGCTGGATCAAGGACGGCTTCTTCCGTCCCGAATCGAAGGGCGGCCTGAGCTGGATCGACCGCGACACCGTGTTCGTCTACACCGATTTCGGCAGCGGCTCGATGACCACCTCCGGTTACCCGCGCGTGGCCAAGCTGTGGAAGCGTGGCACGCCTATGTCCGCCGCCAGCGTGGTCTACGAAGGCAAGCCGGAAGACATGTACATCGCGGCGATGCACGATGACACCCCGGGCTTCGAGCGCAACCTGGTCAGCCGTACGCTGGCTTTCTACAACAACGAGATCTACCTGCGCGGCGACGATGGCAAGCTGACCAGGATCGATGCGCCGAACTCGGCCGAGAAGGGCCTGCACAAGCAGTGGCTGACCCTGGAACTGCGCGATCCGTGGACCGTGGGTGGCAAGACCTACGCCTCCGGCGCACTGCTGGTGACCAAGCTGGATGATTTCCTGGCCGGCAAGCGTGACTTCGAGGTGCTGTTCACCCCGACCGCGACCACCTCGCTGGCCAGTGCCTCGTGGACCAAGAACCACCTGGTGCTGAACGTGCTGGACGACGTCAAGAACCGCCTGTCGGTGCTGACTCCGACCGCCAAGGGCTGGCAGAAGAGCGATTTCGTCGGCGCGCCGGCCTTCGGCACCTTGGGCGTCAGTGCGGTCGACAGCAATGACAGCGATGCGGTGTGGCTGACCGCCACCGATTACCTGACCCCGACCACCCTGGCCATCGCCGACATCGGCAAGGCACCGGAAGTGCTCAAGACCATGCCGGCGTTCTTCGATGCCGACGGCAAGGTGATCGAGCAGCATTTCGCCACCAGCAAGGACGGTACCCGCGTGCCGTACTTCGTGGTGCACGACAAGGCGATGAAGCTTGACGGCTCCAACCCGACCCTGTTGTACGGCTACGGTGGTTTCGAGATTTCGCTGACCCCGTCGTACTCGGGCGGCATGGGCCGCGCCTGGCTGGAGAAGGGCGGCGTGTACGTGGTCGCCAACATCCGTGGTGGTGGCGAGTACGGCCCGCGCTGGCACCAGGCGGCGCTGAAGCAGAACCGTCACAAGGCCTATGAAGACATGGCCGCGGTTGCCCAGGACCTGGTCACCCGCAGGATCACTTCTGCCAAGCACCTGGGCGTGCAGGGCGGCAGCAACGGTGGCCTGCTCACCGGCAACATGCTGACCCAGTACCCGGAGCTGTTCGGTGCGGTGGTGGTGCAGGTTCCGCTGCTGGACATGAAGCGTTACAGCCACCTGCTGGCCGGCGCCTCGTGGATGGCCGAGTACGGCAACCCGGACACCAGCGACTGGGAGTTCATCAAGACCTTCTCGCCGTACCACCTGTTCGACGCGAAGAAGAGCTACCCGCCGGTGCTGTTCACCACCTCCACCCGCGATGACCGCGTGCATCCGGGCCACGCCCGCAAGATGGCCGCGAAGATGATCGATGCCGGCAAGGACGTGACCTACTACGAGAACATCGAAGGCGGTCATGGCGGTGCAGCCAACAACGCGCAGGCCGCGCACATGTCCGCACTGGCCTACAGCTTCCTGTGGGAGCGGTTGGGCGGTAAATGATGAAATGAAAAACGCCGCCCTCGGTGCCCGGCGGCTCCTTTGCCGCGTCGCGCGGCAAAATTCCGCCGGGCACGGCCCGGCGCTACCGGAATCGTTTCAACCCGCGCGCGATACGCTCCACCGCTTCCTGCAGCCGCRGCACTTCCTGGGTATAGGCCAGGCGTACGTGCTGGTTCGATCGATGGAAGCCGAAATCCAGGCCCGGGGTGAACGCCACATGCTCGGTTTCCAGGAAGTGTGCGCAGAACGCCTGCGCGTCATCGGTGAACGCGCTGACGTCGGCGTACAGGTAGAACGCCCCCTGCGGCTCCACTTCGATGCGGAAGCCAAGCTCGCGCAGCGCCGGCAGCAGGAAGTCGCGGCGCTGCTGGAAGGCCTGGCGGCGCTGCTCGAAGATCGCCATCGCCTCGTCGCTGAAACAGGCAAGGGCCGCGTGCTGGGCGATGCTCGAAGCGCTGATGTACAGGTTCTGCGCCAGCTTCTCCAGGTCGGGTACCGCCGCCGGTGGCGCCACCAGCCAGCCCAGTCGCCAGCCGGTCATGCCGAAGTACTTGGAGAAACTGTTCAGCACGAACGCGCTGTCATCGACCTGCAGCACGCTCGCTGCATCCAGGCCGTAGGTCAGGCCATGATAGATCTCGTCGACCACCAGGTGGCCGCCGCGCGCATGCAGTGAAGCCGAGAGGGCCGCAAGTTCATCGGCTGACAGCACGGTGCCGGTGGGATTGGCCGGCGACGCCACCAACGCGCCGACGCTGTCGGCGTTCCAGTGCTGCTGCACCAGCGAAGGGGTCAACTGGTAGGCCGTTTCCGGGCCGACCGGAACGAGCTGCGCGCCGCCTTCCACCAGCCGCAGGAAGTGGCGGTTGCACGGATAACCGGGATCGGCCAGCAGCCAGTGGCGGCCGGGGTCGACCAGCAGGCTGCTGGCCAGCAGCAGCGCGCCGGAGCCGCCCGGCGTGACCAGGATGCGTTCGGGGTCGATATCCAGGCCGTAATGACTGCGATAGAAACCGCTGATCGCCTGGCGCAGGGCGGGCAGGCCGCGTGCGGCGGTGTAGCGGGTGTGGCCGGCGGCCAACGCCGCCTGGCCGGCACGCACGACCGGTTCGGCGGTGGTGAAGTCCGGTTCGCCGATCTCCAGATGAATCACATCGTGACCGGCCTGTTCCAGCGCCTGTGCGCGGGCCAGCAGGGACATCACATGGAAGGGAGCGATTTCGTGGCTGCGCCGGCTGTAGCCCGGCGTGTGGGGCAGGGTACTCATGCCCCACATGGTACGCCGGGTGTCCCGGTAGTGTCGGCCGCTGGCCGGCAACCTCGGGATGAACAGTCTGGGCCGGCACTACCCCCGCGCACCCATGACGATCCGCAGGGTTGCCCGCAGCCCCCCTGCCACCCAGACTCAGACGCAAGGACGCCATTGCATTGCCGATCAAGGAGCCTTATTTCATGAAATCCATTCTCTGCCTGTTGCTTGCGAGCCTGATGACCAGCACCGCTACCGCCGCCACCCCGCCCGTTCCGCCGGATGTTGAGAAGCGTCCGCACGTGGTCAAGGCGCCGTTCGGCGCGACCCGCAACGATGACTATTACTGGCTGCGCGACGACAAGCGCGAGGACAAGGCCATGCTGGCCTACCTGCAGGCCGAGAACGCCTACGCCGACCAGCTGCTGGCACCACTGAAGCCGCTGGAGGATGCGCTGTACGGCGAGATCGTCGGCCGCATCAAGCAGGACGATGCCAGCGTGCCGGCGCGCGAGCGCGGCTACTGGTACTACAGCCGCTACGAGACCGGCCAGGACTATCCCATCCATGCGCGCCGCAAGGCCAGCATGGACGCGCCGGAAGAGGTCCTGCTCAACGTCAACACGATGGCCGCCGGCAAGGGCTATTTCAGCGTCGGCTCGATGGAGGTCAGCCAGGACAACCAGCTGCTGGCCTGGGCCGACGATGACGTGGGCCGCCGCCAGTACGTCATCCGCTTCAAGGACCTGCGCACCGGCGCGGTGCTGCCGGACACGATCACCGGCACCTCGGGCGACCTGGTCTGGGCCGACGACAACCGCACCGTGCTGTATGTCGAGAACGATCCGGAAACCCTGCTGACCGTGCGGGTGAAGAAGCACGTGCTGGGCACCCCGGCCAGCGCCGACACCGTCGTCTACGAAGAGAAGGACGACAGCTTCTACATGGGCATCGGCCGCACCCGCGACGATCGCTTCATCACCATCGGCGTGCACAGCACCGTGTCCTCCGAAGAGCGCTACGCGCCGGCCAGCGACCCGACCACGTTCACCGTGCTCGCCCCGCGCCAGCGCGACGTGGAGTACGACGCCGACCACTATGATGGCCGCTGGGTGATCCGCACCAACGATGGCGCGAAGAACTTCAAGCTGGTGACCGCACCGACCGATGCCACCTCGCGTGCGCAGTGGAAGGACTGGATCGCCCATGACGATGCGGTGTTCATCGAAGGCTTCGAACTGTTCGATACCTACACCGCCATCGCCGAACGTTCCGAAGGCCTGGAGCGCATCCGCCTGCTGTTCAAGGACGGTCGCAACGACTACGTAAAGGCCGACGAACCGGCCTATTCGATGGGCCTGGGCGACAACACCGAGGCTGACACCACGTGGCTGCGCTACGTGTACACCTCGATGACCACGCCGACCACGGTGTACGAACTGAACACCGCCACCGGCGAGCGTCGCCAGCTCAAGCAGCAGCCGGTGATCGGCTATGACGCCTCGAAGTACGAGACCGACCGGGTGTGGATCACCGCGCGCGACGGGGTGAAGGTGCCGGTGTCGCTGGTCTATCGCAAGGGCTACAGGAAGGATGGCACCGGCGCGCTGTTCCAGTACGCCTACGGCAGCTACGGCATGTCGATGGACCCCTACTTCAACCAGACGGCGGTGAGCCTGCTCGACCGTGGCGTGGTGTACGCCATCGCCCACATCCGCGGTGGCCAGGAAATGGGTCGCGACTGGTACGAGAACGGCAAGCTGCTGCACAAGCAGAACACCTTCAACGACTTCATCGACGTCACCCGTGGCCTGGTGGCACAGGGCTGGGCCGCGAAGGACCGTGTCGCCGCGTCCGGTGGCAGCGCCGGTGGCCTGCTGATGGGCGCCATCGCCAACCAGGCGCCGCAGGACTACCGCGTGCTGGTGGCGCAGGTGCCGTTCGTGGACGTGGTCACCACCATGCTTGACCCGACCATCCCGCTGACCACCAACGAGTACGACGAGTGGGGCAACCCCGAACAGAAGCCGTACTACGAGTACATGCTGTCCTACTCGCCCTACGACAACGTGAAAAAGCAGGCCTATCCGTCGCTGTTCGTGGGTACCGGCCTGTRGGATTCGCAGGTGCAGTACTGGGAACCGGCCAAGTGGGTGGCCAAGCTGCGTGATGACAACACCAGCACCTTCCCGATCCTGTTCCGCACCAACATGGAAGCCGGCCACGGCGGCAAGTCCGGGCGCTTCCAGCGTTACCGCGAACTGTCCGAGTCGTATGCATTCGTGCTGCAGCAGCTGGGCATCGAAACGCCCGCGGCCGGTGCTGCGACGGAATGACGCATCGTGGCGGCGGTGATATCGCCGCCGCCACCTGCGCTCGGTATCCTTGCGCGATGCGCCCGCCCGAACCGCCCGCCACCAAGGACCTGCCAACGCCCGCCCGGCCGGTGCGGTTCCGTTGGGCGTGGTGGCTGCTGGCCTATGCCAGCCTGGGCACCGGCATCGTCGGCATCTTCGTGCCGGGGCTGCCTACCACCGTATTCATCCTGATCTCGGCCTGGGCCGCCTCGCGCGGCTCCGAGCGCCTGCACGGCTGGCTGCTGCAGCACCCGCGCTTCGGCCCGGCCATCGCCAACTGGCAGGCACATGGTGCGGTGAGCCGGTACGGCAAATGGATGGCCACGATCACCATGGCGGTGTGCGCCGGCATCATGCTGTGGTGCGTGCCGGTGGCCTGGGTGAAGTGGTTCTCCATCGGCAGCATGACCGTGGTGGCGATCTGGCTGTGGACCCGGCCGCTGCCGCCGGCCGATTGATCTCTCCCGCCGGGCATGGCCCGGCGTTGCCACGGTGCCGGGTTGCGGCAGCGCCGGGCCATGCCCGGCGGATGCGTGGTGCGGCACCCTGCACCAACCGCTCAGCCGCCAATGGCTATACTCGGGGCATGAACATCCCCCATCGCAATGTCATCCTGATTCCGCTGGCAGCGGCCTCGCTGCTGTTCCTCGCCGCATGCGGCAACAAGGGCCCGCTGGTGCTGCCGCAGAAGCCGGTGCCGGTGGAAGAAACCGTCGAACCGGCCGCTGATGCCGACGCCACGCCTGCTGCCACCCAGGCCCCGCGCGACGGCAGTCCGTCCGTCACTCCTGATCCGGCCAAGAAGGTGGACGACGGGAATGAGTAAGGCCGGTACCAACGGCCTGCGCTTCAGCAAGATGCACGGCGCGGGCAACGATTTCGTAGTGATCGACCTGCGCGACGGCACCCCGCCGCCCACCCCGGAACTGGCCGCGCGCCTGGCCGACCGCCATACCGGCGTCGGCTGCGACCAGATCCTGACCATCGAGCCGCCGCGCGCCGAAGGCTCCGTCGCCTCTTACCGCATCTGGAACGCCGATGGTTCCAATTCCGAGCAGTGCGGCAACGGCGCGCGCTGCATCGCTGCCTGGCTGGTGCGCGAGGGCAGTGCGCAGGGCGACCGCTTCGTCATCGACAGCCCGCTGGCCAGCCATGCCGTGGATGTCCTCGGCGATGGCCAGTACGCGGTGGCGATGGGCGTGCCGCTGTTCGATCCGGCGCAGGTGCCGCTGATCGGCTTCGCCCACCCGCGCGAGGAGTACCTGCTGCCACTGCAGGGTGAGACCGTGCGCTTCGCGGCGGTGTCGATGGGTAATCCGCACGCGGTGATTGAAGTGGGCCTGGTCGATGCCGCACCGGTCGAGCGCGTGGGCGGACTGCTGCAGCAGCATGCCTCGTTCCCGAAGTCGGTGAACGTGGGCTTCGCCCAGGTAATGGGCCCGGAACATGTGCGCCTGCGCGTGTTCGAGCGCGGCGTGGGTGAAACCCTGGCCTGCGGCAGTGGCGCCTGCGCGGCCGCAGTGACCCTGATGCATCGCGGCCGCCTGCAGCGCGATGCGCGCATCAGCCTGCCTGGTGGCGACCTGCGCATCCAGTGGCCGGGCGATGGCCAGCCGGTGGTGATGGCGGGCCCGACCGCATTCGTCTTCGAARGGGAGTGGATCGCATGACTGAGACCGTCGACAAGCTCGGTGCCCATGAAGTCGCCGCCTGGTTGCGGCGCCATCCGGGTTTCCTCAAGCAGTTCCCGGACCTGGCGCTGACCCTGGTGGTGCCACGCGATGACGGCCCGACCGCATCGCTGGCCAGCTACCAGCTGGAAGTGCTGCGCGAGAAGAACCGCGAGCTGGCGCGACGGTTGGCCGACCTGGGCGCGACCGCGCAGGTCAACGAGCGGTTGGCGGTGCGCACGCATCAGCTCACCCTGGCCCTGATGAAGCAGGACAACGCCGCCGACACGCTGCGCGCGATGGCGGCGTCACTGCAGGAAGATTTCGCCGGCGATCTGGTACGGCTGGTCGTGCATGCGCCGGTGGCCGGGCTGGAGCAGGCCGAGTGGCTGCAGGTGCTGGCTGCCGATGATGCGCAGCTGGGCCCGTTCCGCGACTGCCTGAAGGATGGTGAGCCGATCTGCGGCCGCCTGCACAGCGACAAGAACGCGGTGCTGTACGGCGCGCGCAGCGAGGAGGTGCAGACCACCGCGCTGCTGCCGCTGCCGGGTGTTGGCCTGATCGCGGTGGGCAGCCATGATCCGAACCGCTTCTATCCCGGCATGGGCACGCTGTTCCTGCGGATGATGGGCGAGGCCCTGGTGACCGGGCTCAAGCGCTTCGCGGATTGAGCGGGAAACGACGACGATGAGCGCGGTGCAGGCGTTCCTGCAGCACCTGCAGGTGGAGCGGCGGATGTCGGCGCATACGCTCGACGCCTACCGCCGCGACCTGGATGCGTTGTCGGTGTGGGCCGAACCCCGCGGGGTGGCCGTGGAGGCGCTGGATACCGACGCGGTGCGCCAGTTCGTTGCCGATGAACACCGCCGTGGCCTGTCGGCCAAGAGCCTGCAACGCCGGCTGTCGGCCTGCCGCAGCTTCTATGCCTGGCTGCTCAAGCATGGCCGCATCGAGGCCAGCCCGGCAGCGACGCTGAAGGCGCCGCGTGCGCCGCGACGGCTGCCGCAGGTGCTCGACGCCGATGAAGCCGTGCAGCTGGTTGAACTGGAACCGGAAGGCGAGCTGGGTCGTCGTGACCGCGCGCTGCTGGAACTGTTCTATTCCTCCGGCCTGCGGTTGAGCGAAGTCTGTGCGCTGACCTGGCGCGATCTGGATTTCGCCAGTGGCCTGGTCAACGTGATGGGCAAGGGCAACCGGCAACGTCGCGTCCCCTTCGGAAAGCCGGCACGCGAAGCGCTGCTGACCTGGCGCAGCGAAAGCGGTGGTAGTGGCGCCACACCGGTTTTCCCCGGCCGCAACGGGCCGATCAGCCAGCGCGCGGTGCAGATCCGCATCCGCCAGCTGGCGCAGCGCCAGGGCCTGTTCAAGCACGTGCACCCGCACATGCTGCGGCACAGTTTCGCCAGCCACATCCTGGAATCCTCCGGTGACCTGCGCGGTGTGCAGGAACTGCTCGGCCATGCCGACATCGCCACCACGCAGATCTACACCCATCTGGATTTCCAGCATCTGGCCAAGGTCTACGATGCCGCGCATCCGCGCGCGAAACGTCGCAAAGACCCGCCCGACACGGTGGGGTAGCGCTGGGCCATGCCCGGCGGCTGTGCGATCCATGTGTCGTGTACGCGACACCGCCCGCGCTGCGCGCTCGCCGGGCATGGCCCGGTGCTACCGGAACGGCCGCCGCTTGATCTGGATCAGGGCGGGGCAGTGGTCGCCGGTGCATCGTGGCCGCAGGCCACGACGAGATACCGACCATGGCAAAGCCCATTCCGCTGCGTCCCAAGCACCC
>NZ_JBFTOJ010000174.1:0-8111 GCF_056397905.1 Stenotrophomonas sp. 05L414_2 | reverse complement strand
TGCCAAGCCTACAAGGACGTACTTGCGGCGTCCCCGCCATCCGACACCGCCCCGCCCTCCACGGAATACCCGCTGTTGCTGTTGCTGTTGAGGTTGCCGGCCAGCGGCCGGCACTACAGCAGGTGCAGGGCGCAGCCCTGCCGAACCACCCTCAACGCAGACGGATCAGCAGGCTGCCGCCGGCGCAGATCGTCGCCAGCCACGCCACGCCGTGCCAACCCCACTGCGCCAGCGCCAGGCTGCCCAACGCACCACCGCCAGCCATGCCGATGAACATGCCGGTGAACAGCAGTGCATTGAGGCGACTGCGCGCCGGCGGCACCAGGCCGTAGACCAGGGTCTGGTGCGCGACCAGCGCCGACTGGAAACCGAAGTCGAACAGCAGCGCGCTGACCACCAGCAACGGCAGCAGCGCCACGGCCGGCAGCCACGCATCGACCAGCAACAGCGCAAAGCCAACCAAGGCGACGGCAATCGCCAACCGCGCGACCGCGGGGCTGCCCAACCGATCTGCAAAACGACCGGCAACCGGTGCCGCCAATGCACCGGCAGCACCGGCAATGCCGAACGCACCCGCGGCGGCACTGCCCAGGCCCAGCCGTGCGTGCAGCATCAGCGCCAGCGTCGACCAGAACGCACTGAAGCCCACCGCCAGCAGCGACTGGCTGGCCACGGCGCGGCGCAGCTGCGGCTGCTCGCGCCAGAGCGCCAGCAACGAACCCAGCAGCGCCGGATAACGCAGCGTGCTGGTCGCAGCGAAGTGCGGCAGTGCGCGTGCCATCACCGCCCCCATCGCCAGCACCGAAAGCGCAGCGAGGCCGAACTGCACGCGCCAGCCCCAGGCTTCGGCCACCACGCCGCTGACCACGCGCGACAGCAGGATGCCCAGCAGCAGGCCGGTCATCACTCTGCCCACCACCTGCCCGCGCTGCGCATCCGGTGCCAGCACCGCGGCGGCCGGCACGATGTCCTGTGCCAGCGTGGCCATCAGCCCCACCAGCAGGCTGGCAACCAGAAGCCCCGGCAACTGGCCGGCCAGGGCGGCCGCCCCCAGGGCCAACGCCAGCAGCACCGACTTCAGCAGGATCAGGTTGCGCCGGTCGAAGCGGTCGCCCAACGGAGCCAGCAGCAGGATGCCCAGCGCATAGCCCAGCTGGGTCAGCGTCGGCACCAGGCCCACGGCACGCTCGCCCGCAGCCAGATCCTGCGCGATCAGGCCCAGCATCGGCTGGCTGTAATAGAGCGAGGCCACCGAAAAGCCCGCGCCGGCGGCCATGGCCAGCACCAGGGACGGGGCGGGCGCAGCGCGTGGCGCAGAGACGACGGTTGAGAGCGAGGGAGCGGGCATGGAAGGCACCAGGGAGAGAATTGGAGCCTAGCGTGCCTACATTCGCGATGCGTCTGTAGTAGGCTCAACAACATACTTTACATACGCCATACGCATGAACGATCTCGCATCGGGCGGCGACCGCCTGGACCTGCTGCGTACCTTCCTGCGCATCGTCGACAGCGGCAGCCTTTCGGCCGCCGCCGTGCAGCTGGGCACCACCCAGCCCACCGTCAGCCGTCGGCTTCAAGCCCTGGAACGGCAGCTGGGCCTGCGCCTGCTGCAGCGCTCTACCCACGGCCTGCTGCTGACCGAGGACGGCCAGCGCTGCCAACGCCATGCGCAGCGGGTGGTGGACGAATGGGAAGCGCTGCAGGYCGAGCTGCACGGGCAGACACAGAGGCTCAGCGGCCGCCTGCGGGTGATGGTCCCGCATGCGTTCGGCCAGGCGCAGCTGCTGCCCACCATGCTCGACTTCCTGGCCCAGCATCCACAACTGAGCCTGGAGTGGATCCTCGAGGACCGCCGCCCGGACTTCATCGCCGAAGGCATCGACTGCGCGGTGCGGGTCGGCGCGGTCGATGAACCGCGCGTGGTTGCCCTGCCGCTGGCCGAAGTACCTCGCATTGTCGTGGCCGCACCGTCGCTGGCCGATGCGGAGTCGATCACCACCCCCGAACAGGCGCAGGCATTGCCGTGGATCTCGCTGGTCACCTACTACCGCGAACGTCTGCTGCTGCACGATGCGCAGGGCCGTGCGCACACGCTGTCGATCACGCCGCGCCTGCTGAGTGACAACCTGTTCGTGGTGCAGCAGGCCGCACGTGCGGGATTGGGGGCCGCAGTGGTGTCGGCCTGGCTGGTGGCCGAGGATCTGGCCGAAGGTCGGTTGGTGCAGCTTTTAGCGGACTGGCAGGCACCACCGCTGCCGGTGCATCTGGTGTTCCCCGCTGCGCGACAGCAACCGCTGCGCCTGCGCGCCTTCATCGATGCGATGAAAACCACGCTGCCGCAGCTGCATGGCATGCGGCCGGCACCGCGCTAGGCGCTACCGGCCGCATCACTGCGAAGCGTGGTCCTGCTTCGCCACGGCATTCCATGCAGCGACCTTTGCCTTGGTGTCGGCCAGCATCTTGTCCAGCGCCGCGCGATCGTACACATCACCGCGCAGGATCACGCTGTCGATCTTTTCGGTGGCAGCGATGTCCTGCAACGGGTTGGCGGTCAGCAACACCAGATCGGCCGCCTTGCCCGTGGCGACGCCGCCATAGCGCTGCATCTGGCCGAACCAGGCCGGGCCCGAACGGGTCGCGGCCGACAGCGCCTGCGGTGCGCTCAGGCCTTCCTTCACGAACAGCTGCAGTTCCTGGTGCAGGCCGATGCCGGGGTAGTTGAACGAATTGAGGAAGCCAGCATCGGTACCGGCAATGATCGTCACTCCCGCTTCCTGCAGCAGCGGTAGCACCGCAGCCACCTGGTGGTACTGCGCATGGCGCGCCTCGATCTGCGCCGGGGTGGCCTTGGCCGCGCGTTCGATGCGCCAGGTGTAGGTCGCGCGCAGGCCCGGGCCGATATAGGCCAGATACGGGTCGTTGGCGTGGTCGTCCTGGTCGAGGAAGTCGAGGATGCGGCCACCGTTGAGGGTCGGCGTCACGAATACGCCACGCTTGGCGAAATCACGGTAGGCATGCAGCGCGGTTTCGCGATCGAAGCTGGCGTCGAGCCGGCGGTTGGCTTCGGCGCGATCGATGCGCCCGGCGCCGAAATCGGCCGCGATCTGCGCCTCGTCCTTGCTGCCAGCCTTGAAGGCATAGTCCAGATGCTCGATCGAGGCCAGGCCCGCATCCACGGCCTGCTCCACCGTCAACGCCATCGGAATGTGGCCCGAGGCCTTGAGACCCGCCTTGCGCGCCGCGCTGGCCGAGTACAGGAACAGCTCCGGCGTCAGCGTGCTGTCGGTGATCTTCACGAAGTCGACCTTGTCGTGCTGCAGGCGCTCGATCGCCTTGTCCGCGTCGGCCTTGCTGCCCACTTCGATGGTGCCCTTCCAGACCGGCTTGATGCCTTCGATTTTCGCACCGGAGGTCAGCAGGCGGGGACCGAACAGCGTGCCGTTGGCGATGTCGCCGCGCCACTGCAGTACCTGCTGCGGAAGATCACCGGAGCAATCGCGGATCGTGGTGATGCCATGAGCGATGTATAGCGGCAGCAGCGCCTTGTTCTCTTCCACCAGCGCCGGCCCGCCGCCGAARTGCACGTGCATGTCCCACAGGCCYGGAATCAGGTACTTGCCYTTGGCGTCGATCTGSCGGCTGGYGCTCCACTGGCTGCGYASCTGCGCATCGGGRCCGACYGCGACGATGTCCTCGCCACGGATGACMACGCTCTGCCCGGGCACGCTGCGTGCGTGCTCGACATCGACCACCGTGGCGTTGCGGATCAGCAGATCGGCGCGCTCGGCGGCAGACGCCGACAGCGGTGCAACGGCAAGAAGGACGGCAAGGGACAACGGATGGGAACGGAACATGGACGGCATCCTGGTGGGCACGGCAGCGTGCGGGTGGAAGGGGCGGGTGTCAGCGCGTCGCGCCATGCTGGCGCAGCAGGGTTTCGATGTTGGTGTAGCCGCGTTGCTTGGCATGCGCCAGCGGCGTTACGCCGTCGCCATCGGCAAGCTCGGGGTTGGCGCCAGCGTCCAGCAGCAACTGTACGATCTGCACGTGGCGCGGGCCGCCATCGCCAAGCAGGATCGCCTCCAGCAGTGCAGTCCAGTGCAGGCGGTTGACATGATCCACGGCCACGCCGGCGCGCAGCAGCGTACGCACGGTGGCGACGTGGCCGCGTTCGGCCGCAGGAATCAGCGCSGTRCCGCCATAGCGGTTGGTGCTGCGCAGGTCTGCACCGTGGGCGAGCGTCAGCGCCAGGATCTCATCCAGGCCGCGCGCGCCGGCATACAGGTACGCGCTGTCCTGCATCGCGTCCTTGGCATTGACGTCGGCACCGGCCTCGATCAGTTCCCGCGCCGCGTCCACGCTGTTGCCGTGGGTGGCCAGCAGCAGGGCCGTGCGGCCCTGGCCGTCACGCGCCTCCAGATCAGCACCCGCATCCAGTGCCTCGCGCACGGCGCGGGCATCACCGCGGCTGGCGGCATCGCGCAGCTGCGCATCGGCGTCGCTTCGGGAAGTCGCCGTACACGCCGGGATGACCATGGCCAGCAGGCACAGCAGCAGCATGCGGGCCAATGGCGAACGGCGCTGCCGGGAGCGAGGGTGGTGCATCGTGACTCTCCTCATGCGCAATGGCGCCGGCCATTGCCGGCCCCTGCCCTGCATGGTAGAAGTCGGCACGGGTATCCAGAAGTGAAATGTTCAAATGCAAGACAGTGCCAAATCGAATAGAACAGTGTTCGAACTGGACCTGCTGCGGGCCCTGGTGATGGTCGCCGACTGTGGCAGCTTCACCACCGCGGCTACCCGCCTGCATTCAACCCAGTCCACGGTCAGCCAGAAGATCCGCCGCCTGGAGGAGCTTGCCGGCCACCGCCTGCTTGAACGCGGCCACCGCGACGTGCATCCCACCGACGCCGGGCACACCCTGCTGGGCTATGCCCGGCGCATGCTGGATCTGAACGAGGAACTGGCCCAGGCCTTGGCCGGCGCCACCGTGGAGACCGCGGTGCGCATCGGCGTGCCGGAGGACTTCGTGAACCCGCAGACCACGCGCATGCTGGCCGCCTTCAGTCGCCGCCACCCGCAGGTCAAGCTGGAAATCAGCAGCGGCCTCAGCCGTGATCTGGCCCATGGCTTCGACCATGGCGAGCTGGACCTGGTGCTGGTCAAGCAGCGTCGCAACACCCGCCAGGCCGTGCACTGCCGACGCGAACCGATGCATTGGATCGACAGCCTGCGCAGCAGCAGCCTGCAGCAGGACCCGCTGCCACTGGTCACCTTCCCGCCGCGCGGGCTGTACCGCGACGAGATGATCCAGGCCGTCGAGGCCTTGGGCCTGCGCTGGCGCATCGCGTTCACCAGTTCCTCGCTGAGCGGCATCCAGGGCGCGGTGGCCGACGGCATCGGCATCAGCCTGCTGCCACGGCGCGCGGTCAACCGCGAACACCGCATCATCGATGGTCAGCGCGACCTGCCCCTTGTCGACAACTACGAGATCGGCCTGCTGCATCGCGCCGATGCCGATGATGCGGTGCGTGCGCTGGCCAGCGAGTTGTGGCGCCAGGTGCAGCGCGAGCCGGAATAGTCGGCAGGGCTGCGCCCTGCACCGCATTGGTAGTGCCGGCCGCTGGCCGGCGACCTCAACGGCAACGACAACAGCTGGTTTCCTGTGGGATGGCGGGGTGGCATGGCCTGCTCTTGGTAGGTGTCGACCTTGGTCGACCAGTAGATCCACGCCACGCGTGGATGCTTTTCGAGATATTCGATTTCCAATGGAGATTCATCCACGCATGGCGTGGATCTACTGGCCACCGGGAAAACTGTCGGAGGCGGTGCGGTGTCGGATTGCGGGGTGTCAGCCGCATGGATGCGGCTGCCGAGCCTACAGGGACGTACTTGCGGCGTACCCGCAATCCGACACCGCACCGCCCTCCCACGGCATGCCGCTGTTGCTTTGGCTGTTGCTGTTGAAGTTGCCGGCCAGCGGCCGGCACTACCAGGTGCTACCGGGCTCGGCCCGGCCGCTACAGCCAACGGCCGTCGACCACCACGCGTCGCTCGGCCGGCACTGCGGCCACCGCCGCCGGGCCATGGTCGGCACGCACCGCCACGAAGGTGGCCGGACGACCTTCTGCAATGCCGTACTGCGGCAACCCGATCACCTCCGCCGCATGGGTGGTGACCATGTCCAGCGCCAGCATCAGGTCCGCATCGGTGTAGAAGCCCGACCGATAGCCCAGCAGCATCGCCCGCTGCAGCAGGTCGCCATTGCCATAGGGCCACCAGCAGTCGCGGATGTTGTCGTTGCCGGCGAACACGCGCACACCGGCGTCGTGCAGAGCACGCAGCGGCGGGAACGGATGGTCGCCCGGCGCATTGCTCATGATCGCTACGCCTGCGGCAGCCAAGGCCTCACCCACCTGCAGGGCCCGCGCCAACGGCACCTCGCCCAGCGCATAGGCGTGACTGACCGCCACCCTGCCCTGCAGGCCCGCCGCGCGTGTGCGCGCGGCGATCCGCAGCAGCTGCGCCAGCCCGGTCTCGCCCGGCTCGTGCAGATGGATGTCCAGACGCACGCCATAGCGCTCGGCCAGCCCGAACAACAACGCAAGCTGGCCTTCGGCATCCCCGTCCAGCGTGCTCGGGTCGATGCCTCCAAGCACCTCCACCCCGGCAGCAATCGCCTGTTCCAGAATGACCGCCGTACCCGGGCACGACATCACGCCGGCCTGTGGGAATGCCACCAACTGGATGCGCATGATGTCGGCACAACGCAGCGCCGCTTCACGCACCGCCTCCAGGTGACGCAGGCCGGTGCTGCCATCGATGTCGACGTGGCACCGCATCGCCACCGTACCGAATCCGCTGCACTGGCGGATCAGGGCCTCGGCACGATCGGCCATGGGTGCGGCGGTGGCAATCGCGGCCTTTTCCACCGCCAGACGCTCGCGCAGGCTGTTCACCGGCTGATGCGGATGCCAGCGGTCGCCGACGAAACTCTTGTCCAGGTGGATATGGCCGTCGACCAGTCCAGTCAGCACGCTAAAACCGGTCAGATCGACGCTTTCGGCTCCCTGTGCTGCTGCATCGTCGCCATTGATGCCGACAAACCGGCCATCACGGATGTGGAAATGCAGCGGGGCACCGTCGCGATCGACGCCACCATGGACGAACTGCAGGGTCATCAGGTTCTCCCGGAAAGCCAACACTGGCGCCATCCTGCCCGCCGCCGCGTCCATCGGCCAACGAAATATCTGCATGCCATGCATTCACCGGCACGATGAATCCCGTCCGCGACCGTGCGCCGCAGGGACGCCGGATACACGCCTGAACGGGTAACATGGGCGCCTGTTTCCGCTGTGATGCCGCATGGGCCCGTCCGACCGCCACGATCGTCTTCGCCGCTGGCAGGCCGCGTCCCTGCTGGCCGCTGCCCCGATCGCCAGCCTGTCCGCCACCGATGCCAACGCCAGCGCGCCCCTGCAGGCGCCGCCGGGCCAGCAGCGGATTGCCTCCGCCGCGCTGGTGGAGGTACTGCATCAGCGCGTGCTGGCCGGCCAGAGCGCCACCGCCACCCTGGAAAGCTGGTGCGCCGAGCACGGCCTGGCCGAGCAGGCCCGGGTCCGTGCCGTGCGTGTGCACGGCCAGGACAAGACCGCGCCGGCCGACGTGCTGCAGGCCCTGGGCGCCACTGCCTCCATGCCCCTGCGTTACCGGCGCGTGCAGCTGGCCTGCGGCAGCCGCGTGCTGTCCGAGGCCGACAACTGGTACCTGCCCGACCATCTCAGCCCGGCCATGAACCAGGTCCTGGACACGACCGACGAGCCGTTCGGCCGCGTGGTCGGTCCGCTCGGCTTCCAGCGCCAGACCGTGACCGACCAGACGTTCTGGCCGCCGCGCGGCGAAGGCGACCATGGTGTGATCCTGGAAGTGCGCGCACTGCTGCGCGACCGCCAGCAGCAGCCTTTCAGCTACGTCATCGAGTCGTACCTGGTGCAGGCGCTGCCGTAACGTTTCGTCCGCCCGGCATGTCCCGACCTACTGGGTGGTGATGCCGTTGGCAGCCGGATCGGTGGAGAACACGAAGCGTCCCGAATGCAGGTTCCGGCCCAGGG
>NZ_JBFTOJ010000173.1:0-8162 GCF_056397905.1 Stenotrophomonas sp. 05L414_2 | reverse complement strand
GCTCCCGGGCTGTGGGAACCGCGCCGTCGCCCTGAATCAGGCGGCGTTGCGACCTGCCTGGCGGCGGGTCAGGTCGTTGAAGCGACCCAGCGACATCAGGTGCTGGTGGATGAGCGCCAACCAGCCGTTGCGGTGCCATTCGATGACGGTCGCATCCGGCAGCGCAATGAACTTCTCGACGTCGACCACGAAGAAGCCATTGAGGTTGAACTCGCGACCATCGGGCAGGCGCACGGTTGCATTGCGCTCGACCAGCAGGCCGTTGTCGACCAGTGCCTTGGAGAAGGCCTGGGTCTGTTCGTGCTCGCGGGTGAACTGGCCGCAGAACTCAAGCGCCTGCTGCACCATCTCGGTGGCCTTGCCATCGACGAACAGCGGCTGGCCTTCTTCGCCGCCACGGACGATGCGCGGGCTGTCTTCGTCGATGCCGAGCAGGAAGTCATTGTCCGCGCCGGTGTCGATGAAGATGAAGGGATGGCGGCGCAGGTAGGCCGGGATGTAGGTCTCGTCGTCCCACAGGCCATCGGTGATGAACAGGTTGTCGGTGGTCACGCCCACGGCGGCCATCGGCACCGCGCTCGGGCCTGCGAACAGGATCGGGAAGTGGTGCAGCGCCAGCGAGAATTCGCCCAGCACCAGCGGGATGGAGTTACTGCTGGCAGCGAACTCGAGCTTGCCCGGCAGGATGCGCAGATCGGCGTGCAGGTCTGCCTGCAGCGGCACCGGGCGGGTGTAGAACAGGGGCGCGCTGCTCGGCGCAGCTTCGGTGGTGGTGTCGCTGGTGGTGGTCATCGTGGAAACCGTGTCGATCATGCGCGCCTGCCATCCCGGGCGCGCCAGCGGGAACAACCTGAATCCCGCATTATCAACAAGGCAGGTGACAACGGCCACCCCGCCGCCGACTTATTTCAACTGCAACGGGTAGCGCTGCCACAGTACGTGGACCAGGAAGCCGGCCAGTTCGGTGTCGCGCGCACTGACCGCTGCGCGGATCTTGTCCAGCAGGACCATGTCGCTGCAATGCCGCACATCGGCGTGGTTGGCCTGGCCAGCGCGCCGCGCCCGATAGCGTGCAGCCCGCTGTGCGTCGCTCATTGCGTACCCGAACTTGGGCGGCCGACCGCGTTTGCGCGGCAGGGTCAGCTCCAGGGTTCCGGGATCATTGTCATCACGCATGGGCAGGGTGCGGGCGGCGGCAAGCAACGGGGGGTGCGCAATTTATCGTGAGGCATCACTTTAATCCAGCTTTTTCTGCAGTTTTGTTGCAATGCAATGCAGGCACGTGGCGCACGGATGGCACCCATCCACGCATGACGTGGGAAGTAGATCCACGCCATGCGTGGATGACCCCCTCGCTAATACAAAAAAAGGGAGCCCGCGAACGGGCTCCCTGCATCCACCTTACGCTGCACGCACCGGCTCGTAGCCATGCAGGTGCGATTCGCTGCTGGCCCGTCCCTGGCTCAGCGAACGCAGCGAGGTCGTATACCCGACCAGCTGCGCCAGCGGCGCGAATCCGCTGACTTCGGCGCGACCGTCCTGGTCGTCGATGCGGGCAACGCGTCCATGGCGGCGATTCAGATCACCCACCACGTCCCCCACCGAGGCCGACGGCGAATGCACCGTCACCGCCATCACCGGCTCCAGCAGCTGCGTACCGCTGGCCGCCAACGCGGCCTTGATGCCCTCGCTGCCGGCCCGATGGAACGCCATCTCCGACGAATCCTTCGCGTGGGTCTGGCCATCCACCAGGCTGACTTCGATGCCGACTACCGGATGGCCCTGCGGGCCTTCCGACAGCGCGGCACGAACGCCCTTCTCCACCGCAGCGATGAAGTTGCGCGGCACCACGCCACCGACGATGCGGTCATTGAACACGACCTCGCCGTCGTCGCGCGGCACTACATCCAGCACCACGTGCGCGAACTGGCCCTGGCCACCGGTCTGCTTGACCAGGCGGCCCACGACGCCTTCCACGGCACGCTGCGGCGTTTCCTGGTAAGCCACGCGCGGCGCGCCAATGCCGATGTCCAACTTCCATTCGCTGCGCAGCCGCTCGACCATCACCTCCAGGTGCAGCTCGCCCATGCCCCAGGCCAGGGTTTCACCGGTCTCGCGATCGGTTTCCACCCGGAACGAGGGATCTTCCTGGGCCAGGCTTGCCAGGCCCTGCGCCAGCCGGATCAGGTCGGCCGCACGTGCCGGCTCCAACCGCCAGGCCAGTACCGGGGCCTGTGCCTGGATGCTCTCCAGGCGCAGCGGCTGCCCTCGCCCGCTCAGCGTTTCACCGCTGACCGCATCCTTCCAACCCAGCACCGCCACGATGTCGCCGGCCACGGCCTGCCCGATGTCCTGGGTCTGGTCGGCCTGCACGCGCACCAGCCGGCTGATGCGACGMCCTTGCGGGTGCTGCGAGCTGGCCACGTTGTCGCCGACCTTCAAGGTACCCGAGTACAGCCGCACGAAGCTCAACGCACCGTGCTGCTGGTGGGTGATCTTGAACAGCAGGCCAGCCAACGGACCGTCCGGGTCCGGCGGCAGCAGGACGTCGCCGCCCTCGCCTTCGGCAGTGACCGCAGGACGATCCAGCGGCGACGGCAGGTAATCGACCACCGCATCCAGCAGCGTTTCGATGCCCTTGTCCTTGAAGGCAGCACCCGCCAGCACCGGTACGCCGGCGCCCGCCAGCGTCGCGCGACGGATCGCTGCGCGCAGCGTCGCCGCGTCGATGTCACGGCCTTCCAGCCATGCCGTTGCCAGCACATCATCATGGTCGGCCACGGCTTCGACCAGCGCATTGCGCTGCGGTTGCCACTGCGCGCGCTCGGCTTCGCTCCATGCCGTCACCGTCGCCGCGGCCGCGTCCTGCCACTGCAGCACGCGGCCATCGACCAGGTCGACCCAGCCGTGGAAGTCGCCCTCACTGCCCAACGGCACGCCCAGCGCCCACGGTCGCGCGCGCAGCTTGTCCTGCAGCTGCTCCAGCACGCGCTCGAAAGAAGCGCCGATGCGATCCATCTTGTTGACGAACGCAATCAACGGCACGCCATGCCGGCGCGCCTGGCGCCACACGGTTTCCGATTGCGGCTGCACGCCGTCCACGGCCGAAAACACGGCCACGGCACCGTCGAGCACGCGCAGCGAGCGCTCGACCTCGATGGCGAAGTCGATGTGGCCGGGCGTGTCGATCAGGGTCAGCTGGTGCAGCGGCAGATCGCGTGGCGCCCACTGTGCGTGCACGGCGGCCGCACCGATGGTGATGCCACGTTCGCGCTCGATCGCCGAGAAGTCGGTGGTCGCGTTGCCGTCATGCACTTCGCCGACGCGGTGGATCTCGCCGGTCTTCCACAGAAGGCGTTCGGTAAGGGTGGTTTTGCCAGCGTCGATGTGGGCAATGATGCCGAGGTTGCGAAGACGCGACAGAGTCTGGGTGTTGGTGTTCATGAGAAAGGTTCCTGCTGGGCCAACTTCGGGGGCCGCACACGCCGGTTGGCAACGGCGTGTGCGGCTAGCGTTCGGTCTCGGCGATCTGGTGCATGGCACGTTCTCCTTGCGGTGGAGCGGGTTGAGGGATGGGGGGTGGAAACGAAAAGAGCGCCCCGGAGGGCGCTCTGTGGATGGTCCAGCGAAGGCCGCGATCAGCGGCCTCGTAGGGCTCCAGGCAGACACGCCCGTTCCGCGCTTGCGCGGGTCAGGGTGAAAAACTTCAGGAGCGGCATCCGGTTCATGCAGCGCATTCTAGACCTGTCAATCTGGCGCGCAAGTGAATATTGCGCGCATGGATGGAACGATGAGGCGCAACGGGGCAGCAATCACCCAGGAACGATCATTCGCACCMATTGATCCGCCGCGCCTCACCCACCGTCGCGGCGTGATCCCCCGTCACCGACACCCAGTCCTTCAGCGGGAAGGCGGCATTGATCTCGCCTCGACGGGGCGTGTCGTGGATGGTCACTTCAGTCCAGGCGCCCACCGCACCCAGCTCGCTCAGGCGGGCAGCCTGGTCGTCATCGGTGCTGAAGGTGTCGCCCGGCTTGGACGGCTTTGCGTTGTTCACCGTGGCGGTCTTCAGTGCGCGCACGCGTAGCGCACCATTGGGCATGCGCTGGCTGATCACGTCGTAACGCTCAACGCCGTAGGCCCACGACCGCTCGGCCTGGCGGCGCACTTCACTGCCGTCATCGGCCACCTCGATCTTGCCATCCACCAGTCCACTGATCGAAGCGAGGCTGCCGTAGCCGGCCATCATCGCTTCGTAGCCGATCATCTGCCGCTTCTCCAGCGGCAGTTCGCTGGCCGCAGGCTTCATGCCCGGCAGCTTCAGATACGCCGACTTCTTGCAGAGCAGCAGCACGCTTTGATTGCCCCAGGCCATCAGCATCGCGCCACCGGTGTAGTAGTGCGTGGTGAAAAGATCGGAGGCGGCGCCGGCGCCCTTCGCATGGCGGATTTCGATCGAGGTCGCCTGGTCAGCCACCTTGTCCAGCACAACCGTGCGGACGGGAGCGGCGTGCGCCGTGCACGATGCAGCAATGATCGAAGCCAGCAGTGTCGCGCGCGGGAGGATGTAGTTCATGGGGGTCATTCCGTTGAGAAAAACGAACCGACAATGATACGTCGCGCTGCGCAAGGAAGCTTTACTGCATCAGGTCACCACAACCAATGGCACACCGCGTCGCGGATGCTGCAGCACCACCACGTCCTGCTGGTAGACACGCTGCAGGTTGCCCTCGGTCAGCACGTGCGAAGGCGTGCCGTCAGCGGCCACCCTGCCCTGCTCCAGCAATACGATGCGATCGGAGTATCCGGCCGCCAGGTTGAGGTCATGCAGCACCACGATCACGCACGCACCGGCTTCGGCGCAGGCCCGTACGCTGCGCAGGGTGCGCTCCTGGTGGCGCAGATCCAAGGCAGCCGTAGGCTCATCCAGCAGCAGCAACGGCGTGTCCTGTGCCAGCACGCGCGCGAACGTGGTGCGCGCCGATTCGCCGCCGGACAACTGCTGCACTTCGCGCAGGCGCAGCGCCTGCAGTTCGGCAGCATTGATCGCCCGCTCCACCTGGGCCTCATCCGCCTGCGGATCCGGCGGGTGCGGCAGGCGCCCCATCGCCACCACTTCCTCCACGCTGAAGGCGAAGCGCACGCCGTGCTCCTGCGGCATCACCGCACGTTCGCGCGCAAGCGGTCCGGCCCTGTAGTCGCGCAGCGGACGTCCATGCAGCTGCACATCGCCACCGTCGGCACGCAGATCGCCAGCCGCCACCCCCAGCAGGGTCGACTTGCCGGCACCGTTGGGCCCCACCAGCGCCGTCACCGTGCCCGGCTCGAATGCGAGGGTGATGCCATGCAGGATCTCGCGCTGCTGGCGACGCACCACCACGTCGCGCAGTTGCAGGAAGGCGCTCATGCCGCCGCCTTGCGGCGCTGCTGCAGCACCAGCCAGAGGAAGAACGGCGCGCCCAGCGCGGCGGAGAACAGGCCCAGCGGAATCTCGGCAGGCGGGTCCAGGGTGCGCGCCGCAGTGTCGGCCACCACGATCAGCAGTGCACCCAGTAGACCCGACAACGGCAGCAGCCAGCGGTGGCCAGGGCCAACCAGCAGGCGCGCCACGTGCGGCACCACCAGGCCGACGAAACTGATCGAGCCGGCGAACGCTACCGCCGCGCCGACCAGCAGCGCACTGAAGGCCACCAGCAGGCGCCGTGTACGCGCCACGTCCAGCCCCAGATGCTGTGCCTGGCGCTCGCCGAGCGCCAGCATGTCCAGCGGCGTGGCCAAGCGATGCAGTGCGAACGCGCCGATGGCGAACAGCGGCAGCACCGCCACCACGTCGGCCCAGTTCGCGCGCGCCAGCGAGCCCATCTGCCAGAACACCAGTGATTGCAGCTCGCTTTCGTTGGCGATGTAGGTCAGGAAGCCGATCAGTGCCGAACAGAACGCGGCCATCGCAATGCCCACCAGCAACAGCGTGGCATTGCCACTGCCCTTGCCCGGCCGCGCCAGCGCGTAGGTCAGCCCGATCGCGGCGGCACCGCCGCCGAAGGCCGCCACCGGCACCAGCCAGCCGGCTGCACCCGCAGCGCCCAGCACGATCGCCGCCACGGCACCCAGCGCGGCGCCCTGGCTGACACCGACGATGCCCGGATCGGCCAGCGGATTGCCGAACAGTCCCTGCAGGCTGGCACCGGCCATCGCCAGCGCCGCGCCGACCATCGCCCCCAGCAATGCACGCGGAATGCGCAGCTGCCAGACCACGGCCAGGTCACGGCTGCTGACCGATTGCGGATCCAGCAGGCCCAGCTTCACCGCCAGCGCCTGCATCACTTCCAGCGGTGGCAAGCGCAGCGGCCCCACGGCGAACGACGCCAGCACCGCGCCCAGCAGCGCGAGCAGCGCAATCAACAACATCGTCCGCCCGCGACGGCGGCGTCGATCCGCAGGGCTCATGCCTTCGGCAGCGCCGCCAGCGCCTGCGCCAGGGCCAATGCACCCGCACCGGAACCGATGCTGGCGTACTTCAGCTGCGCATCCGGCATCACCCAGACCCGGTTGGCCTGTCCGGCCGGGGTCTGCTTCAGCGTCGGGTACGCCTTCCACAGGCCTTCAGCGCCACCGAACAGCTGCAGGTCGTGCTCGGTCACCAGGATCACGTCCGGTGCCGCCGCGACCACGCCTTCGTTGCTCAGCTGCGAATAGTTGGCCACGCCGGCCTCGGTGCCGATGTTCAGGCCGCCGGCCAGGGCGATCAGCTTGGCCGATGCGCTGTCGGCACCGGCCACGGTGGGCGAGCCGCCCGCTCCCGTCGCCGACACATGGATCACCCGCGGCGCATGCGCCAGGCCCTTGCCGATCGCGGCGGCCTCATCCAGCTGGCGCTGCACCTGCGTGGCCAGGGTCTGCCCTGCGTCGGCCACGCCGAGCACGGCGGCGATCTTGCGCACCTTGTCCGGCGCCGGCTGCAGGTCATCGATCACCACTGCAGGCTCGCCCACTTCGCGCAGCTTCTTTGCCAGTTCGGTGTGGCGACGCAGGCTGTTGCCGATGAACAGCGACCCCTGCAGGCTGAGAACCCCCTCCACGCCGGTCGTGCGGTTGAACAGGAACTGGTGCGGTGCGGCCAGGCCTGCCTCGGTGGTGGTGTTGGTCGGCGCGGCGAACACCTGCTTGCCCAGGCCCAGCGCCTCGATCACCGCGATGATGTCGTCACCGCCGGCAATGATCCGGCTGCTGTCATCCACCTCCACATCGGCGCCATCGTCGGAGTGCACCTTGCTCGGCAGCACCGCCTGCTGCCCCGGCAGTGTCGGCACATCGTTGCCTGCCACCCGCTGCCAACCTGCGGGAAGTGCTCCCGCCTTGGCGGTGGCGGCCGCCGGTGCTGCTGCGTCTGGGTTGCCGGCAGACGGCGGCGCTTTGTCGCCACAGGCGGCCAGCACCAATGAAACGGCAATCGGGAGCGCGCACTGGCGCAGGCGGGAAGCGATGTTCATGCAGATTCTCCTTGCTGGCAGGGCGGCGGGGTGCCGCCCTGCCCTGTGGCTTACGGCTGGCGCAGGCTGATGCGGGTGATGCGGTCACCCTTCGGATCTTCAGCGCCACGCGACTTGTTCACGGCGAAGACATTGCCCTTGCCATCGGCGCGGACGTGATTGGGGAAGGTGCCGCCATCGAGGTTGCCGACCACCTTGCCATCACGGTCGACGGCAGTGACGGTGCCGGCACCGCGRTTGGTSACGTAGGCCAGGCCACTCTTCGCATCGAAGGCMACGTTCAGYGCSCCGGCRCCGACCGSSACGTCGTGCASSACCTTGCCGCTGGCSACRTCSACGATCAGCAGGTTGTCGGTGCCCTGCGAGGCCACGTACAGGCGGTTGCGCTCGGCATCGAAGGCAACGCCCGAAGCGCTGATCGAATTGCCCAGGTCGATGACCTTGTCGACCTTGCCGCTGGCCACATCGATCACCGCCGCTTCCGGCGTACCGATGCTGACCGTGAACAGTTTGCCGCTGGGCTCATCCAGCACCAGGCTCATCGGCACGAACTTCTCGTCGTCCACGCCGGAGGCCAAGGTGATCGGCTCCAGTGCCTTCAGCGTCTTCGCATCGAACACCGACAAATGGTCCTCACCGGCGGCCGATGCGAACACCTTGCCGTGCGTGCTG
>NZ_JBFTOJ010000172.1:0-8204 GCF_056397905.1 Stenotrophomonas sp. 05L414_2 | reverse complement strand
ATCGCGCCGTCCATCTGGGCAGCACCGGTGATCATGTTCTTGACGTAGTCAGCATGGCCCGGGCAATCSACGTGGGCGTAGTGACGAACGGTGGATTCGTAYTCGACGTGCGCGGTCGARATCGTGATGCCRCGTGCCTTYTCTTCCGGCGCSGCGTCGATCGCGGAGTAATCCTTGAACTCGCCACCGAAGCGCTCGGCACCGATCTTGGTCAGTGCGGCGGTCAGCGTGGTCTTGCCATGATCGACGTGACCGATGGTGCCGACGTTGACGTGCGGCTTGGTGCGCTCGAACTTACCCTTTGCCATTTCGTTCTACCTTTTAGTTCGTAAGTGGTTTGGAGGACCTGAGCGTTACGCTCAGGACTTCTTCATGACTTCGTCGGCGATGTTGTTCGGCGCCGGCTCGTAGTGGTCAAATTCCATCGTGAAGGTGGCGCGGCCCTGGGTCTGCGAACGCAGCGAGGTCRCGTAGCCAAACATTTCGCCCAGCGGGATCATCGCGTTGATGATGCTGGCCGAACCGTCACCGGTGGTATCAGAACCCTGCAGAACGCCGCGACGACGGCTCACGTCGCCCATCACGTCACCCTGGTAATCCTCCGGGGTCACGATCTCGACCTTCATGATCGGCTCCAGCAGGACCGGCTTGGCCTTGCGGAAGCCTTCCTTGAAGGCCATCGAGGAAGCGAGCTTGAACGCCATTTCCGAGGAGTCGACGTCGTGGTACGAGCCGAACACCAGCTTCACCTTGACGTCCACGACCGGGAAGCCAGCCAGCGGACCGTTGGTGATGGTTTCGCGCAGACCCTTTTCAATCGACGGAATGAATTCCTTCGGAATCACGCCACCGGTGATGTCGTTGATGAACAGGAAGTCGTCCTTGATACCCGCGGCGATCTTCGGATCTGCACGATCGGCATCGGTGATCGGCGACAGCTCGATCACGACGTGACCGTACTGACCCTTACCACCGGACTGCTTGGCGTGCTTGTAGTCCGACTTCACGTCCGACAGGGTGATCGTTTCGCGGTAAGCCACCTGCGGCTTGCCGACGTTGGCTTCAACGTTGAACTCGCGCTTCATGYGGTCAACGATGATGTCCAGGTGCAGCTCGCCCATGCCCGAGATGATGGTCTGGCCGGATTCYTCGTCGGTCTTGACGCGGAACGACGGATCTTCCTGGGCCAGACGACCCAGTGCCAGACCCATCTTTTCCTGGTCGGACTTGGTCTTCGGCTCGACGGCCATCGAGATGACCGGCTCCGGGAACACCATGCGCTCGAGGATGATCGGCTGATCCATGGAGCACAGGGTGTCACCGGTGGTGGTGTCCTTCAGGCCCACGGCGGCGGCGATGTCGCCTGCCAGCACTTCCTTGATTTCTTCACGGTTGTTGGAGTGCATCTGCAGGATRCGGCCGATGCGCTCCTTCTTGCCCTTCACCGAGTTCAGCAACTGGTCGCCTGCATTCAACGTGCCCGAGTAGACACGGAAGAAGGTCAGCGCGCCGACGAACGGGTCGGTGATGATCTTGAAGGCCAGGGCCGAGRAGGGAGCCTTGTCGTCAGACTTGCGGCTCATTTCCTTGGTCTCATCGTCAACGTCGGTACCGGTCACGTCCGGCACGTCGATCGGCGACGGCAGCAGCTGGATCACGCCGTCCAGCATGGCCTGCACGCCCTTGTTCTTGAACGCCGAGCCGCAGTACATCGGCACGATGTCGGTCGCCAGGGTGCGCACGCGCAGGGCTTCGATGATCTCGGCCTCGGTCAGCTCATCGCCGCCCAGGTACTTGTCCATCAGCTCTTCGCTGGCTTCGGCAGCCGCTTCGATCATGAAGGTACGGGCTTCGGTCGCTTCAGCCAGCAGCTCGGCCGGCACATCGCTGTACTCGAACTTCATGCCCTGCGAAGCCTCATCCCAATGGATGGCCTTCATCTTCAGCAGATCGACGACGCCCTTGAAGCCTTCCTCAGCGCCGATCGGCAGCTGCATCGGAACGGCCTTGGCACCCAGCTTCGCCTTCAGCTGGCCGACGACCTTGCTGAAGTTGGCGCCGGTGCGGTCCATCTTGTTGACGAACGCGATGCGCGGCACCTTGTAACGGTTGGCCTGGCGCCACACGGTTTCCGACTGCGGCTGCACGCCACCGACGGCACACAGCACGAAGACGGCACCGTCGAGCACGCGCAGCGAGCGCTCCACTTCGATGGTGAAGTCGACGTGCCCGGGGGTGTCGATGATGTTGAAGCGGTGCTCCGGCAGGGACTTGTCCATGCCCTTCCAGAACGCGGTGGTCGCAGCGGACTGGATCGTGATGCCACGCTCCTGCTCCTGCTCCATCCAGTCCATGGTGGCGGCGCCGTCRTGCACTTCRCCRATCTTGTGGYTCWYRCCSGTGTAGAACAGGATGCGCTCGGWSGTGGTGGTCTTGCCGGCATCGATGTGGGCCATGATGCCGAAATTGCGGTAACGCTCGATGGGAGTGGAACGGGCCACGGGGAGCCTCTCAGATTTCTTGGATTTCGGATGGCCGAACGCCGCCTTTCGGCGGCCTTCGGATTGGCGCAGCCCTTCTGGGGCCGCGAGGCAGCACCGAGATGGTGCTGCCCTGCCTGTTTTACAAGGCCGTCAAACTCACCAGCGGTAGTGGGCGAATGCCTTGTTGGCTTCGGCCATGCGGTGGGTTTCTTCGCGCTTCTTGATGGCGCCGCCACGGTTTTCCGAGGCGTCGATCAGTTCAGCGGCCAGCTTCTTCGGCATGGTGTTCTCACCACGCTTGCGCGCGGAGTCGATCAGCCAACGCATGGCCAGAGCCATCTTGCGCGAGGCGCGCACTTCGACCGGCACCTGGTAGGTGGCACCACCGACGCGGCGGGACTTGACTTCGACCGACGGAGCCACGTTTTCCAGAGCCTTCTGAACCAGCTCGACGGAATTCGGGTTCTTCTCACCGATCACGTCCATGGCGCCATAGACGATCTTTTCAGCGACCGACTTCTTGCCGCTCAGCATCACCATGTTGATGAAACGGGCGATGGTTTCGCTTCCGTGCTTCGGATCCGGCAGGACTGCGCGCTGCGGCGTATTACCTTTACGAGACATGTGTGCTTTCCCTTAGCTCTTCGGACGCTTGGCGCCGTACTTGGAACGGCCCTGGCGACGCTTGGCAACGCCGGAGGCGTCGAGCGAACCACGAACGGTGTGGTAACGCACACCCGGCAGATCCTTGACGCGACCGCCACGGATCAGGACCACGGAGTGCTCCTGCAGGTTGTGGCCTTCACCGCCGATGTAGGAAATCACTTCTTCCTGGTTGGTCAGGCGAACCTTGGCAACCTTGCGAAGGGCCGAGTTCGGCTTCTTCGGAGTAGTGGTGTAAACGCGCGTGCAGACGCCACGGCGCTGGGGGCACTTTTCGAGAGCCGGCGAGGCGCTCTTATAAGTGGTTGCCTGCCGCGGCTTGCGGACAAGCTGATTGATCGTCGCCATCAGTATGTTCTTCTGAGAGAGGCCGAAAAAAACCGGCCATGAATGCGGATATGTGCGAGCAGGCGAAAAACCGGCCTGCTGAGACAGACGATTGTAGCAACCTGGCGAAAACGCGGTCAAATGCGCACGCGCCAAGCCAGCCCTGATCCAGGGCCGTTACAGGGGAGCCTTCTCCATGCCCCCCGTTCAGGTTGTCGCCCGACCCATCGCTGGGCCGGGGCGGCATCCTACCTCATCGACGGCGAACAGACCAGCGGCCTGGGCCCTCGAGTGCAGATCCCGCCGAGGCGGGTCCTGCGTGATACGTGTCCGGCACGGAGCCGGACCATGAAGCAGGGACCGGCCGATGGCCGCCCCCTGCCCGATCGAGGTCCGGCCTGAGCCGGACCGGCCGATCAATCCTCGGCCTGCTCGGCGTCGGTCGACTCCACCACCACTTCCGGTGCTGCCACGGCCACGGCGGCTGCAGCTGCCGGGGTGCCGGCCAGAGTCTGCATTTCCGAGTCCGTCAGCCCGCTCGCATTGCGGCGGCGGTTGGCGTGGTAGGTCAGACCGGTACCGGCCGGAATCAGACGGCCGACGATCACGTTTTCCTTCAGGCCGCGCAGGTTGTCCTTGGTGCCGCGGACGGCAGCCTCGGTCAGYACGCGRGTGGTTTCCTGGAAGGAAGCMGCCGAGATGAACGATTCGGTRGMCARCGAYGCCTTGGTGATRCCCAGCAGGACCGGATCGAAGCGAGCAATCAGCTCGTTGCGGGTGGTCAGGCGTGCATTTTCCTCGATGACGCGCTGGCGCTCGACCTGTTCGCCGTTCAGGAACTTGCTGCTGCCCTGATCGGTGATCTCGACCTTGCGCAGCATCTGGCGGGTGATCACCTCGATGTGCTTGTCGTTGATCTTCACGCCCTGCAGGCGGTACACGTCCTGGATTTCCTTGACCAGGTAGGCGGCCAGCGGCTCGACGCCCAGCAGACGCAGGATGTCCTGCGGGCTCGGCTCGCCGTCGACGATGGTTTCGCCCTTGGTCACGTGCTCACCTTCGAACACGATGACCTGACGGTACTTCGGAATCAGCTCTTCGTGCTCCGAACCATCGGTGTCCTTGATGATCAGGCGCTGCTTGCCCTTGGTGTCCTTGCCGAAGCTGATGATGCCCGAACGCTCGGCCAGCACTGCCGGATCCTTCGGCTTGCGGGCTTCGAACAGATCGGCCACGCGCGGCAGACCACCGGTGATGTCGCGGGTCTTCGACGCTTCCTGCGGGATCTTGGCAACCACGTCACCCACGCCGACGGCAGCGCCGTCCTGCAGGTTGACGATCGAGCGCGGCGGCAGCAGGTACTGCGCCGGCAGGTCGGTGCCCGGAATCGACAGGTCGTTGCCCTTGCCATCGACGATGCGGACGATCGGGCGCAGATCCTTCGCCTGGGCGCCGCGGCGCTTCGGGTCGGTGATTTCGCGCGACGCCAGGCCGGTCAGCTCATCGGTCTTCTCGATGACGGTAATGCCGTCGACGAAGTCGATGAAGCGGATGAAACCGGCCACTTCCGAAACGATCGGATGGTTATGCGGATCCCAGTTGGCCACGGTCTGGCCAGCCTTGACCGCATCACCGTCCTTGGAGGTGATGGTCGCACCGTACGGCAGCTTGTAACGCTCACGCTCACGGCCGTGCGCATCGAGCACCGACATTTCACCCGAGCGCGACACCGCGACCAGCGAGCCGTTGGCATGGGCAACCGACTTGAGGTTGCTGAACTTGACCGAGCCGGTGGTCTTGACGGTGATGTTGTCGACCGCAGCAGCTCGCGATGCCGCACCACCGATGTGGAACGTACGCATSGTCAGCTGGGTACCCGGCTCACCGATGGACTGCGCGGCGATRACGCCGACCGCTTCACCGATGTTGACCAGGTGGCCACGGGCCAGGTCGCGGCCGTAGCAGCGAGCGCAGACGCCGAAGGCCGATTCGCAGGAGATCGTCGAGCGGACCTTGATGGTCTGCACGCTGGCTTCTTCAAGCTTGGCGACCCAGGCTTCGTCGAGCAGGGTGTTGCGGGTGACGATCGGATCTTCGTCGTTGCCCGGCAGGAACACGTCCTCGGCAACCACGCGACCCAGCACGCGATCCTTCAACGGCTCGACCACGTCGCCGCCTTCAACGATCGGAGTCATGATCAGGCCTTCGGTGGTACCGCAGTCCACCTCGGTGATCACCACGTCCTGCGCCACGTCGACCAGACGACGGGTCAGGTAACCCGAGTTCGCGGTCTTCAGCGCGGTATCGGCCAGACCCTTACGGGCACCGTGGGTGGAGTTGAAGTACTCCTGCACGTTCAGGCCTTCGCGGAAGTTCGCCTTGATGGGCGTCTCGATGATCGAGCCATCGGGACGGGCCATCAGGCCACGCATGCCGGCCAGCTGACGGATCTGCGCCTGGCTGCCTCGTGCACCGGAGTCGGCCATGATGTACAGGGAGTTCATCGACTTCTGGTCGATGGTCTCGCCCTTGGCATTGATGACCTTCTCGGTACCGATGGTGTCCATCATCGCCTTGGCGATGCGCTCATTGGTGCGCGACCAGATGTCGACCACCTTGTTGTAGCGCTCGCCGGCGGTGACCAGGCCCGACTGGTACTGCTCCTGGATTTCCAGCACTTCGGCTTCGGCCTCGGTGAGGATGCCCTTCTTCTCGTCCGGGATCAGCATGTCGTCGATGCCGATCGAGACGCCGGCGCGGGTCGCGTAGGCGAAGCCGGTGTACATCAGCTTGTCGGCGAACACGACCGTGTCCTTCAGACCCAGCTGGCGGTAGCTGGAGTTGATCAGGCGGCTGATGTTCTTCTTGGTCAGCTCGGTGTTGGCCAGCGCGAACGGCAGGCCTTCCGGCAGGATTTCAGCCAGCAGGGCGCGACCGATGGTGGTATCCACGATCGAGGTCTTGCTCTGCTTGTTGCCTTCCTCGTCGGTCACCACCTCGGTGATGCGGACCTTGACGCGCGCGTGCAGTTCCACCACGCGGTTGTCGTAGGCGCGCTTGACTTCGGCGATGTTGGCGAAGGCCATGCCCTCGCCCTTCTTGTTTTCCAGCGAGCGGGTCATGTAGTACAGACCCAGCACGACGTCCTGCGACGGCACGATGATCGGCTCGCCGTTGGCCGGCGACAGGATGTTGTTGGTGGACATCATCAGCGCACGCGCTTCCAGCTGGGCTTCCAGCGAAAGCGGCACGTGGACGGCCATCTGGTCACCGTCGAAGTCGGCGTTGAACGCGGTGCAGACCAGCGGGTGCAGCTGGATGGCCTTGCCTTCGATCAGGACCGGCTCGAAGGCCTGGATGCCCAGACGGTGCAGGGTCGGCGCACGGTTCAGCATCACCGGATGCTCGCGGATGACCTCTTCCAGGATGTCCCAGACTTCGGCTTCTTCGCGCTCGACCAGCTTCTTGGCGGCCTTGATGGTGGTGGCCAGGCCACGACGCTGCAGCTTGGCAAACACGAACGGCTTGAACAGTTCGAGCGCCATCTTCTTCGGCAGGCCGCACTGGTGCAGGCGCAGGTACGGACCGACCACGATGACCGAACGGCCCGAGTAGTCGACGCGCTTGCCGAGCAGGTTCTGGCGGAAACGACCCTGCTTGCCCTTGATCATGTCGGCCAGCGACTTCAGCGGGCGCTTGTTGGYGCCSGTGATGRCRCGRCCGCGACGGCCGTTGTCSARCAGSGCRTCGACCGAYTCCTGCAGCATSCGCTTTTCRTTGCGCACGATGATGTCCGGCGCGCTCAGTTCGAGCAGGCGGCGCAGGCGGTTGTTGCGGTTGATGACRCGGCGGTACAGGTCGTTCAGATCGGAGGTCGCGAAGCGGCCACCATCCAGCGGAACCAGCGGACGCAGGTCCGGCGGCAGCACCGGCAGGACGGTCATGACCATCCACTCCGGACGGTTGCCCGATTCCAGGAAGGCTTCGATCAGCTTGATGCGCTTGGTCAGTCGCTTCAGCTTGGTTTCCGAACCGGTGCTGGCGATCTCTTCGCGCAGGCGGGTCATTTCCGACTGCAGGTCGATGGTGCGCAGCAGTTCGTACACGGCCTCGGCGCCCATGGCGGCGTCGAAGTCGTCGCCATGCTCCTGGCGGGCCTGCAGGTACTGTTCTTCGGTCAGCAGCTGGCGGCGCTCCAGGGCGGTCAGGCCCGGCTCGGTCACCACGTAGGCTTCGAAGTACAGCACGCGCTCGATATCGCGCAGGGTCATGTCCAGCATCAGGCCGATGCGCGACGGCAGCGACTTCAGGAACCAGATGTGCGCGACCGGCGAGGCCAGGTCGATGTGGCCCATGCGCTCGCGACGCACCTTGGCCAGGGTCACTTCGGTGCCGCACTTCTCGCAGACCACGCCGCGGTGCTTCATGCGCTTGTACTTGCCGCACAGGCACTCGTAGTCCTTGACCGGTCCGAAGATGGCGGCGCAGAACAGGCCGTCACGTTCCGGCTTGAAGGTACGGTAGTTGATGGTTTCCGGCTTCTTCACTTCGCCGAAGGACCACGAACGGATCAGGTCCGGCGAAGCCAGCGCGATCTTGATCGCGTCGAAGTCCAGCGTCTGGCGCTGCTGGTTGAAGAGGTTGAGCAGGTCTTTCATGGTGTTCTCCAGAAGGAGGAATGCTGTGTCGATGGGCTTTCAGTTCACTGCCAGCGGCGCGGCGGCGGTGGCC
>NZ_JBFTOJ010000171.1:0-8242 GCF_056397905.1 Stenotrophomonas sp. 05L414_2 | reverse complement strand
ACCTCAAGGTCCTGTGGCACCCGTGCACGCAGATGCGCGAGCATCCGGACACGTTGCCGCTGGTGCCGATCGCCCGCGGCGAAGGCGCCTGGCTGATCGATCACGACGGCAACCGCTACCTGGATGCGGTCAGCAGCTGGTGGACCAACCTGTTCGGCCATGCCGAGCCGCGCATCGGCGGTGCCATCGCCGCCCAGGCCGGACAGCTGGAACAGGTGATGCTGGCCGGGTTCGGCCACGAGCCCGCGATCACCCTGGCTGAGCGCCTGTTGGCCCTCGCGCCGCGCCAGCCCGGCCGCGCGCCACTGGCCAAGGTGTTCTACGCCGACAACGGTTCGGCCGGCGTCGAAGTGGCGCTGAAGATGGCCTTCCAGTATTTCCAGAACCGCGGTGAGACCCGGCGCACGCGCTTCGTCTCGCTGGAAAACGGCTACCACGGCGAGACGCTGGGCGCCCTCGCACTGGCCGACATTCCGCTGTACCGCCGGGTCTACGCGCCGCTGCTGGCCGAGGGCCTGTTTGCGCCCTCGCCTGACGCCTACCTGGCCGAACCCGGGCAGAGTGCGGCCGACCGCGCACGCCAGGCCGCCGATGGCCTGGCCACGCTGTTCGACCAGCATCCGGGCGAGATCTGCGCCGTGATCCTGGAGCCACGGCTGCAGTGTGCCGGTGGCATGCGCATGCACGATCCGGCCTATCTGCAGCGCGTGCGTGAACTGTGTGATGCCCATGGAGCGTTCCTGATCGCCGACGAAATCGCCACCGGCTTCGGCCGCACCGGCACGATGTTCGCCTGCGAGCAGGCCGGGGTGATGCCGGACCTGCTGTGCCTGTCCAAGGGCCTGACCGGTGGTTTCCTGCCCTTGGCTGCGGTGCTGGCCACGCAGGCGCTGTACGACGCCTTCCTTGATGATTCGCGCGAACGTGCCTTCCTGCATTCGCACAGCTACACCGGCAATCCGCTGGCCTGCGCGGCGGCGCTGGCCACGCTGGACATCTTCGGCGAGGACGATGTGATCGCGCGCAATCGCGGCATCGCCTCGGTGATGGGCACCTTGGCTGCGCCGTTTGCCGACCATCCGCACGTGGCCGATGTGCGCCAGGCCGGAATGGTGGTGGCCTTCGAACTGACCCGCAACGGTGACAAGCGCACGCCCTTCGATCCGGCCCTGCGGCTGGGGCTGCACGCCTACAAGGCGGCGCTGAAGCGCGGCGTGGTGCTGCGCCCGCTGGGCAACGTGCTGTACTGGATGCCACCGTACTGCGTGGACGATGAACAACTGGAGCTGCTGGCGCATACCACGCTGGCGGCCATCGACGAGGCGATTGCATGCGCGTGACCCGCTGCCCCATCGACCTGGCGCTGCACAGCGGCCAGACCGTGACCCTGCCGGAAGAGACGGCCAACCACCTGGTGCGGGTGATGCGCCTGCGCGAGGGTGATACCTGCGTGCTGTTCAACGGCGATGGCCATGACTACACCGCGACGCTGACCATGGCCGGCAAACGCGAGGTACAGGTACGCATCGACGCGGTGCAGGTGATCGCCAACGAGTCGCCGCTGACCATCACCCTGCTGCAGGGCATTGCACGCGGCGAGAAGATGGACCTGATCCTGCAGAAGGCCACCGAACTGGGGGTGAGCGCCATCGCGCCGGTGAATGCCGAGCGCACCGAAGTGAAGCTGGATGCAGCTCGCGCGGAAAAACGCGTGGCGCACTGGAACAACGTCGTGCAGTCGGCCTGCGGGCAGTCCGGTCGTGCGCGCATTCCGCAGGTAGGACCGCCGCAGTCGCTGGCACAGGCCAGCGCGGCACTGCCCGCCGATACGTTGCGGTTGACCCTGGACCCGCTGGGAGCGCACCGGCTGTCGACACTGCAGGCAGCGCCGGCCGGCGGCGTGGTGATCGCCATCGGCCCGGAAGGTGGCTGGTCGCCGCGTGACCGTGAGCAGCTCGCCGCCGCAGGCTTCCAGGGCCTGCAGCTGGGCCCTCGCATCCTGCGCACGGAAACCGCAGGCCTGGCCGCGATCGCAGCGTTGCAGGCACGGCTGGGCGATCTGGGGTAAGGCTCCGGTCCGGTGGCCGCTGCGCTCGCCGGGCATCGCCCGGCGGATTCCGGTCAGGCCGTCAGCGAATCCAGCGCAGCTTCCAGCGCGTCGAGATTCGGCAACAGCGCGCTCTGTTCGCCCAGCAGCACGCGCATGTGCACGATGTCAGGCAGGTTTTCCTCGGACGCGTCGGCCAGCAGGCCATCGCGCGGTACCGAAATCAGCTGCGGGAAGCTCTGCGTCAACAGCGCGTAGTAGGGGCGCTGCGGGTTGCCGTTGAGGGTCTTGAGCACCACCACCTTGTTGTGGCCGGCCACCGTCTCTTCGCCCAACCCGGAGAGCCGTGCGAACGACACCAGGGGCACCTGCCAGCCGTGCCAGCCGATCTCACCCACCAGCCAGCGCGGCGCGTCGGCTACCGCCTGCACCGGCACCCGCGACATCATCTCGGCCACGGTTGCATTGGGCAGCAGGACCCGTTCGGCACCGGCCGAGATCAGGACGCCACGGATCTCATCATTGCTGGCGTAGCTCATGCGGCATCTCCGTCGTCATCCAGGCCCCAGCGCGCGGCGATCACCTGCGCCAGTTCCTGCGGTTCACCGGCCACCATGCCGGCGGCGACCACCGCCGTCGCCGCAGCCGGGTCGTAGCAGCCTTCGCCCACCTGCCCGGCCACCCAGGCACCGGCGGCGGCGAGGTCCAACGCCGGGCCCACATGGGCCAGATCGGCACCGCTGAGCAGCACCAGCGCGCTGTGCTCGGCCGACAGCGCGGCAATCGAGATGCCCTGCGCTTCGCTCTGGAAATACAGGCCATCGGCAGCAGCGTGCACGCCGATGTCATCGGCCAGCACGTGCACTTCGCCAGCGGTGGCGCGCTGGCCGGCTTCGGCCAGCTGCACCGGCAGCGGCGATACGCGCGCCATCTGCTTGACCAGGTTGCCGTAGCGGCCGCCGTCCAGGCGCATGTGCACCAGCACCGGCACGGCCAGCCCGCTGGGCAGTGCAGCGAGCAGGCGACGCAACGCATCGGGACCGCCGATACCGGCCAGTACCAGCAGTGCGCCGGAGCGACTGCCTGCAGGCGCGGCAGCGTCCAGGTCGACCAGTGAAAGATGTCCGGTATCGAATGCAGGTTCCGCCGATTCGGTCGAGGTGGCAGCCGATGCAACTGCCGGCGCGTCGCTGGCCTCGTCAACCAGCGACCAGGCCGTGTGGTCGGTGAATACCGACGGCGCAGCTGCCGGTACCGGCGGCGGTTCCGGCGCGGCTTGCACAGGCGCTGCCGTTTCCGGCAGCACCGGCTGCAGCGCAGCCAGCGCCTGCTCCAGCGCGACGGGCTCGTGCAGGTGTGCCGGCGGCGAATAGAGGCCATCAGCCGGCACGTCGTCGGCCCACGAACGGGCCTGTTCCAGGTGCGTCTGCAGCGCGGTTTCCTTCGGCACCGGCGGCGTCGACGGCAGGCCCGGCTCCAGCTGCAGTGCCGGTTCGTCCTCGGCGCCGGGCGGCAGCACCTGCTGGTGGCCGTGCAGCTTGGCGGCAAGGTGACGGCCCCAGCGCTGCGCTTCCCAACCATCGCGACGCGCGGCCAGTTCAGCCTCATCGAACACCAGGGTCAAGCCGGGCGCCGACAGCGCCGGTTCCAGGCGCTCCAGCGCGTCTTCAATGGCCGCTTCCAGCGCGATCACCACGAACTGCGGGCGCGCATCATGCAGCGCCTGCGGTTCCAGCGTCATGGGATCGTCTTCCAGCACGATCTGCACGTCGGCATGGGCCAACGCCTCGCGCAGGCGCTCACGCGCCGCACCCGGGCGGGCCAGCAGGGCTACGGCCGGAACCGGATCGAGGTCACTCACGGACACGGGCAATCCCCAGCAAGTCGTACACGTTACGCATCAGGTCCAGCTCCTGGTACGGCTTGCCCAGGTAGCGCTGCACACCGATTTCGAAGGCGCGCTGGCGGTGCTTGTCGCCGCTGCGCGAGGTGATCATCACGATCGGCACGTCCTTGTAGCGCGGGTCGGCACGCATCGCGGTGGCCAGCTCGTAGCCGTCCATCCGCGGCATTTCGATGTCCAGCAGCATCAGGTCCGGCACGCGCTCTTCCAGCTGTTCCAGGGCTTCGACGCCATCGCGGGCGACGCTCACCTCGAAGTTGTGACGCTCCAGGATACGGCCGGTGACCTTGCGCATGGTCAGCGAATCATCCACCACCATCACCAACGGCACCTGCCGTTCCTGGCGGGGTGCGTTGACCAGCACCGGCGCGGTCGGGTTGGCCAGGAAACGACGCACCAGCGGGGCCACGTCCAGGATCACCACCACCCGGCCATCGCCGGTGATGGTGGCGCCGTAGATGCCCGGCACCGAGGCGATCTGCAGGCCCACCGGCTTGACCACGACTTCGCGGTTGCCCAGCACCTGATCGATCGCAACGGCGGCGCGCAGGTCGCCGGCGCGGACCAGCAGCAGCGGCACCTGGGCCTGGCCGTCAGCGCGTGCCGGGGCCTGGCCGACCAGACTGCCGAGGTCGTACAGCGGATAGTCTTCGCCACCGTACCGGTAGCTGCTGTCGGCTGCTTCGAAGCGCTCGTGCGACAGCCGGCCAATACCACTGACCGAGGCGACCGGCACCGCGAAGGTGGTTTCGCCGATCTGCACGAATACCGCCTGGGTGACCGCCAGCGTCTGCGGCAGGCGCAGGGTGAAACGCACGCCCTGGCCACGCACCGACTGGATGTCGACCGAGCCGCCGAGCTGGCGCACTTCGTTGCCGACCACGTCCATGCCGACGCCACGGCCCGCCAGCTGGCTGACCTGGTCGGCGGTGGAGAAGCCCGACGCGAAGATCAGGTTGTCCAGTTCCTGTTCGCTCGGCTGTGCATCGGCAGGCAGCAGGCCGCGGTCGATGGCGCGACGGCGGATCGCTTCACGATCCAGGCCAGCGCCATCATCGGCCACGTCCAGTACGATTTCCGAGCCCTCGCGGTGCAGGCGGATGGCGATTTCGCCTTCTTCCGGCTTGCCGGCGGCACGACGCTGTTCCGGCGCTTCCAGGCCATGGGCAACCGAGTTGCGCAGCATGTGCTCCAGCGGCGCGACCATGCGATCGAGCACGTTGCGATCGAGCTCGCCGTGGGTGCCTTCCAGGGTCAGGTGAACCTGCTTGCCGGTATCCATGCCGGCCTGGCGGACCACACGGCGCAGGCGCGGCACCAGGCCGTCGAACGGCACCATGCGCGCGCGCATCAGGCCATCCTGCAGTTCCGAACTGACACGCGACTGCTGCTGCAGGAGCGAATCGTACTGGCGCGACAGATCATCCAGCACGCCCTGCAGGCCACCCAGATCGGCGGCCGACTCGTTCAGCGCGCGGCTGAGCTGCTGCAGGGTGGAGAAACGGTCCAGTTCCAGTGGATCGAACTTCTGGTCGGCCTGGTCCTGCTCGCGCTGGTAGCGGGCCACGATCTGCGCTTCGGTTTCCAGGTCCAGGCGACGCAGCTGGTCGCGCAGACGCGCATTGGTGCGTTCCAGTTCGCCCATCGCGCCACGGAAGGCGCCGAGCTGCTGTTCCAGGCGCGAACGATAGATCGCCACTTCACCGGCGTGGTTGACCAGGCGGTCGAGCAGGTCGGCGCGCACACGCACCTGTTCCTGCTGCGGACGGGCCAGCGGGTCTTCCTCGCTGGAACCTTCCACCGGCAACGGTGCCGACAACGGGGCATCGACCACGGCCACGGCCGGAGCCGCCTGTGGGGCCTGCTCCGCCACGACGACAGCACTGGCTGCAGCTGCGCTGGCAGCGGCGGTGATGTCGGTGGTGGTGCGTGCTTCAAAGGCGTCGAGCAGATCCTGTGCCGGCTCGACGATGCGATGTTCGCCGGTACGGGTCAGCAGCTGGTGCAGACGGTCGAAACCGCGTTCCAGCAACTGCACATCACGACGTTCGATCTCGGTGCGCCCGCCAGCGACAGCCTCCAGCAGCGATTCGATGCTGTGGCCGAGATCACCGATGGCATTGATGCCCGCCATGCGCGCGCCGCCCTTGAGCGTATGCAGATCGCGCTGCAGGCCGGCCAGGGCTTCGCGATCCTGCGGCGCTTCGCGCAGCTCGCTGATCAGCCCATCGCAATGATCCAGCAGGTCCTTGCCTTCCTCGACGAAGATGTCGACCAGCTCGCGATCATAGATGCTGAAGTCGAGCAGGTCGGCGCTCTCTTCGGCTTCGGAGTCGGTCCGGGCTTCTTCGGTCTGGGCTTCGGGCAGGGGCGCATCCGCCGGTACCGCCGCATCGACGCTGTCGACGGCGACAGGTTCGACCTCGACCGCCGCAGCCTCCGCCGCGACCGGCACCACGATCATGCCGCTGTCCGCCGCGGCAGCCTGGCCCGGAGCATCTTCCAGCTCGAAGAAACGCGAGGGCGAGATGGCGTCCTGCGCCGTCTCCGCGGCCCCGACGTCTTCCACCGTCGCCGGGGACGGCTGGTCGGTGCTCTCTCCTTCACCGACCGCCGCCTCCCCGCCGACGTCCGCATCCTCGGCAAAGGCTTCCGCCTCGCCAGGCGCGAGTTCGCTGGCCTGCAGGCCGAGCACGGGCCATTGCCCGTCTTCGTCCTGGCCCTGCTCCTCGTCGATCACGTGCAGGCCGGCCTCGAGCGCGGCTTCCAGCGTGACCGGGTCTGCGAAGCCCGGCACAGCCATTTCATCCTGCAGGCTGGACAGCTCGCTGTCGAGCGGCAGCGCAGCAGCGTCTTCATCCACCGCCGTTTCAGGTGTGGATGGCAGCGGCGTATTCAGGTCGTTTGCGACATCCAGGACATCCGGATCGCGGTCGTCAACCGGCAGCGCACTGGCATCCAGATACGGCGACAGATCATCCGCCGCAGTCAGCGCGGTGTCTTCCAATGCGGTGTCTTCCGATGTCGCCACCGCCTGTCCGGCTTCAATTTCCGCGGCAACGAGCGTGGAAGCAGCCACTTCCAGCGTCGACTGCGGCGCCGGGCCGTCCGGCATCGACGGCCACCCTGCATCGAAGTAGCGCGACAGATCATCGCTGCCGGTCAATTCGGCGGACTCCAGGCCCGCATCGCTCAACGCGTCCTCGCTGACCTGCAGCGCCTCCAGCACCTCGGCACCGGTGTCGCGTTCGACCTCCGGCTCGATCTCTACCGCATGCCCCGGCTCGACCATGTCGGCGTCGGCGGCATCTGCTTCTGCGACCAGCGGAAGCAGCGGGTCTTCGTCTTCATCCTCGACGTCCAGCCCGGCCATCGGCCAGCGTGCTTCCGGCAGCTCGCCGGCCAGCGCCTGCAGGCGCTGCGCCAGTTCAGCCTGCGGCGCAATCCGCGGCTGCTCGGCCTGCAGCGCGTCCATGGTCGCGTTGATCGCCTGCGCGGTTTCGTCCAGGGCTGCCACGGCGTCATCACCCGGCACCACCTCGGCGGCCAGCGCGCGCTTGATGTACGACTCGGCGCCGCCAGTGACAGCGGTGATTTCCGGCACCTCGGTCATCGCGAAGGCACCGTTCATGGTGTGCACCGCGCGCAGCAACGCATCGCTGACCGGCTGTGGCGCCTGCTGCGCCGAGCGCAACCAGCCCTGCAGCGTGGCCTGGTGGAGTTCCACCTCGGCCTCCAGGATCTCACGCAGCACGCTGTCGATGTTGGCCGGGGTACCCGGCGCTTCAACAGCGCTCTGTGCGGGGGCATCGACATCCTGCACGGCGCTGTCCAGCGGCGCGGCAGCATCGGTCGGCGCCTCGGCCGTCGGCGCGGTGGCGCCCGGCAGCGCAACGTAGAACGTTTCTTCGCCTGCACCCACGCGATCGGCGATGGCCTGCATCGCCTGCAGGTCGACGCTGACCCGCTGGCCATCGCGCAGTGCCGCGTTCAACTGCGGCAGTGCCGTGTATGCGTGATCGACCATCGCCAGTACCGCCGGCGTGGGGGCGCGGGTGCCATCGAGCACGCGGTTGAGCATGCCCTCGATCTTCCACGCGAACTCACCCAGGGTACGTGCGCCGACGAGGCGGCCACTGCCCTTCAGTGTGTGGAAAATGCGGCGGATCGGCCGCAGCCGGTCCATGTTGTCCGGTTGCATGCGCCATGCCGGCAGCAGCGTGCCGAGATTGCCCAGCTCGTCGTCGAATTCTTCCAGGAACACCTCGCGGATGTCCTGGTCGATGTTCTCG
>NZ_JBFTOJ010000170.1:0-8305 GCF_056397905.1 Stenotrophomonas sp. 05L414_2 | reverse complement strand
GCATTTCCTGCAGGGTGTAGGCCGCGCCGTAGGCTTCCAGCGCCCAGACTTCCATTTCACCGAAGCGCTGGCCGCCGAACTGCGCCTTGCCGCCCAGCGGCTGCTGGGTGACGAGCGAGTACGGGCCGGTCGAACGGGCGTGCATCTTGTCGTCGACCAGGTGGTTCAGCTTCAGGTAGTGCATGTAGCCAACGGTGGTGTGGCGATCGAAGGCTTCACCGGTGCGGCCGTCATACAGCTGGGTCTGGCCACTGCTCGGCAGGTCGGCCAGTTCCAGCATGCGCTTGATTTCCGCTTCGGTGGCACCGTCGAACACCGGCGTTGCCATCGGCACGCCGTCGAACAGGTTGCGGGCCAGGCGCAGCAGTTCCTCGTCGCTGAACTGCGACAGGTCGACACGGTTGGCCACGTTGGTGTCATCGTGGTTGTAGATGTCGTCCAGGAACTTGCGCAGGTCGGCGACCGCGGCCTGGGCTTCCAGCATTGCCTGGATCTTGCGACCCAGACCCTTGGCTGCCCAGCCCAGGTGCACTTCCAGGATCTGCCCGATGTTCATACGCGACGGCACGCCCAGCGGGTTCAGCACGATGTCCACGGTTTCGCCCGAGGCCATGTACGGCATGTCCTCGACCGGCACCACGTTGGACACCACACCCTTGTTGCCGTGGCGGCCTGCCATCTTGTCGCCCGGCTGGATGCGGCGCTTCACTGCCAGGAACACCTTGACCATCTTCAGCACGCCCGGGGCGAGGTCGTCGCCAGCGGTGATCTTGCCGCGCTTGTCGGCGAAGCGACGCTCGAATTCCTTCTCGTGCGCCTGGATCTGCTTCTGTGCGCGTTCGATGGCTTCGGCGGCGTCCTCGTCCTTCATGCGCAGCACGAACCAGTCGGCCTTCTTCAGGCCATCCAGGTAGGCGTCGGAGATGACGTCGCCCTTCTTCAGGCCGGCGCCACCGTTGACCACCTTGCCGACGATCTGCGAACGCAGACGGGCATAGATGGCTGCTTCCAGGATGCGGAACTGGTCGTCGAAGTCCTTCTTGACGCGCTTGATTTCAGATTCTTCGATCTGACGGGCGCGCTTGTCCTTCTCGATGCCATCGCGGGTGAAGACCTGCACGTCGATGACGGTGCCGTCCATGCCCGGGGGCACGCGCAGCGAGCTGTCCTTCACGTCCGAAGCCTTCTCGCCGAAGATCGCGCGCAGCAGCTTCTCTTCCGGGGTCAGCTGGCTTTCGCCCTTCGGGGTGACCTTGCCGACCATGATGTCGCCGGCGCGGACTTCGGCACCGATGTACACCACGCCGCTTTCGTCCAGGCGGTTCAGCGCCTGCTCGGAAACGTTCGGGATGTCGGCCGAGATTTCCTCCGGCCCCAGCTTGGTGTCACGCGCAACGCAGGTCAGCTCTTCGATGTGGATCGTGGTGTAGCGATCCTCTTCCACCACGCGCTCGGAGAGCAGGATGGAGTCTTCGAAGTTGTAGCCGTTCCACGGCATGAAGGCGATCAGCATGTTCTGGCCCAGGGCCAGTTCACCGATGTCGGTGGACGGACCATCGGCCAGCACGTCGCCACGCGCCACCACGTTGCCCACTTCCACCAGCGGACGCTGGTTGATGCAGGTGTTCTGGTTGGAGCGGGTGTACTTGATCAGGTTGTAGATGTCCACGCCGGCGTCGGACGCGTCGGTGATCTCGGCTTCATTGACCTTGACCACGATGCGGGCGGCGTCGATCTGCACGATCTCACCACCACGACGGGCGTTGACGGTCACGCCCGAGTCACGCGCCACGGCGCGCTCGATGCCGGTACCGACCAGCGGCTTCTGCGCACGCAGGGTCGGCACGGCCTGACGCTGCATGTTGGCGCCCATCAGTGCGCGGTTGGCGTCATCGTGCTCCAGGAACGGAACCAGCGCGGCCGCGATCGACACGGTCTGCATCGGCGAGACGTCCATGAAGTGGACTTCCGCCGGCGGCTTCAGCAGCGATTCGCCCTGGTAACGGCAGGGGACGAACTGCTCGGTCAGCACGCTGTTGGCATCGGTCAGGGCGTTGGCCTGGGCGATGACGTACTCGTTTTCTTCGATGGCCGACAGGAACTCGACTTCGTCGAAGACCTTGCCGTCCACGACCTTGCGGTACGGGGTCTCGAGGAAACCGTACTGGTTGGTGCGGGCGTACACGGCCAGCGAGTTGATCAGRCCGATGTTCGGGCCTTCCGGCGTYTCGATGGTGCAGACGCGGCCGTAATGGGTCGGGTGCACGTCGCGCACTTCGAAGCCGGCGCGCTCACGGGTCAGGCCGCCCGGGCCCAGGGCCGAGACGCGACGCTTGTGCGTGACTTCCGACAGCGGGTTGTTCTGATCCATGAACTGCGACAGCTGCGAGGAGCCGAAGAATTCCTTGATCGCCGCAGCCACCGGCTTGGCGTTGATCAGCTCCTGCGGGGTCAGGCCTTCCGACTCCGCCATCGACAGGCGTTCCTTGACCGCGCGCTCGACGCGGACCAGGCCCACGCGGAACACGTTCTCGGCCATTTCACCGACCGAACGCACGCGACGGTTGCCCAGGTGATCGATGTCATCGACCACGCCGCGACCGTTGCGGATCTCGGTCAGGACCTTGATCACGTCCAGGATGTCCGAGCTGTCGCCGTGTGCGGCAACCAGGCGCTTGGACTCTTCGTCGTTGCGCTCGCCGTAGTACTTGCGGTCGTACAGCACGGCTTCGCCGGTGGTTTCCTTGCGGCCCACGCGACGGTTGAACTTCATGCGRCCGACTGCGGACAGGTCGTAGCGCTCGAAGGTGAAGAACAGGTTGTGGAACAGGTTCTGCGCGGCATCCTTGGTCGGCGGCTCGCCCGGACGCATCATGCGGTAGATCTCGACCAGGGCTTCCAGCTGGGTCTTGGTCGGATCGATGCGCAGGGTGTTGGACAGGTACGGGCCACGATCCAGGTCGTTCACCCACAGGGTGCCCACCGCATCGACGCCGGCCTTGCGGAAGGCCTGCAGCTGTTCGTCGGTGATTTCGTCGTTGGCCTGGGCCAGCAGTTCGCCGGTGGAGGCATCGACCACGTCGTGCGACAGGATGCGGCCGACGATGTAGTCGTCCGGCACGGCCAGGGCGGCGATGCCCGAGGCTTCCAGCTGCTTGATGTGGCGCGCGGTGATGCGCTTGCCGGCTTCCACGATGACCTTGTCGCCGTCGGCGAGGTCGAAGCCCAGGGTTTCGCCGCGCAGGCGCTCGGGCACCAGCTCCAGCTGGACGCCTTCATCCGGGTTGATGTGGAAGGTGTTGATCTCGAAGAACTCGGCCAGCATCTCTTCGTTGCTGTAGCCAAGCGCACGCAGCAGGATCGACACCGGCAGCTTGCGGCGACGGTCGATACGGGTGAACAGCGCGTCCTTCGGGTCGAACTCGAAGTCCAGCCASGARCCGCGGTAAGGAATGATGCGSGCGSWGTACAGCAGYTTGCCSGAGCTGTGSGTCTTGCCACGGTCGTGGTCGAAGAACACGCCCGGCGAGCGGTGCAGCTGCGAGACGATGACACGCTCGGTGCCGTTGACGATGAAGGTGCCGTTGTCGGTCATCAGCGGGATTTCGCCGAGGTAGACCTCCTGCTCCTTCACGTACTTGATGGCCTTGGTCGACGACTCGCGGTCGTAGATCACCAGGCGCACGGTCACGCGCAGCGGCGCACCGTAGCTCATGCCACGCTGACGGCACTCACGCTCGTCGAAGACCGGATCGCCCAGCTTGTAGCCGACGTATTCCAGGGCAGCATTGCCGCTGTAGCTGGCGATCGGGAAGACCGACTTCAGTGCAGCGTGCAGGCCGTGGTCCGTGCGCTTGGCCGGATCGACGTTCTCCTGCAGGAATTCACGGTAGGAATCCACCTGGATGGCGAGCAGGAACGGCACTTCGAGAATCGAACGCTGCTTGCCGAAATCCTTGCGGATACGCTTTTTTTCGGTGAACGAATAGGACGTCATGAGGTCTTCCACCTTGTTGTGCGAGTCGTGCGCCMACGACCCGAAGGGAACTTGAAATTGTCAGTTGGAAGTCGCTGGTATTGCCGGCACCAGCACGCCTTCTCCCGCTACTTCCAACTGCCAACTCGTCTGCATCCACTCCCCCGCCGCCGCGCGTTGCGCTGGCCGGCCAGGGTTTGACCGCAGCCCGTGTTGGGCTTTTTCACCGTATTTCCGTAGAACCGCGCCACGATTGGCCGGGCCTACAACAACGACCAAAGGCCGGGGGCTTACGCCCCCAGCCTTGGCTGCATCGCCGGATTTCGATGGCGACGCAATGGAAGTGCTTACTTGACTTCGACAGTCGCGCCAGCAGCTTCCAGGTCCTTCTTCATCTTCTCGGCTTCGTCCTTCGAAGCGTTGTCCTTCAGGACGCCGCCGGCTTCGGCCAGGTCCTTCGCTTCCTTCAGGCCCAGGCCGGTGATGGCGCGGACGGCCTTGATGACTTCGACCTTCTTGTCGCCAGCGGTCTTCAGGGTGACGACGAATTCGGTCTGCTCTTCAACGACGGCAGCCGGGCCAGCCACAGCAGCGGCGACCGGAGCAGCGGCGGAGACGCCGAACTTCTCTTCGATGGCCTTGACCAGCTCCATCACTTCCATCAGGGACTTCTCGGCGATGGCGTCGACGATCTGTTCGTTGGTAAGGGACATGATAATTACCTTTGGATGTTTTTCTGGATTGAGGTTCCGTCAGGAACCACGATTAGTCGAAACTCAGGCGGTCTCGGCGGCCGGTTCAGCAGCGTCGGCGGCGACGTCGCCACCATTCTGCTTGTCGCCGATTGCCTTGATGGCGCGGGCGAACATCGTGACCGGCTCGGTCAGGACGCGGGCCAGCATTGCCAGGGCCTGGTCACGGGTCGGCAGCGAGGCCAACACGTCGACATGGCTTGCCGGGAACACTTCGCCACCGATGGCGACGACCTTGGCCTGCAGCTTGTCGTTGCCCTTGGCGGCATCCTTGATCAGGCGACCGGCAGCGCCGGGCTCCTCAAGCGAGAACGCATACAGCAGCGGACCAACCAGCTTGTCCTGCGCACATGCGAACTCGGTGCCTTCAACGGCACGCGAAGCCAGGGTGTTCTTGACAACTTTCAAGAAAACGCCGGTTTCACGCGCCTGCTTACGCATCGCGGTCATCTGAGCGACCGTGGTGCCAGCGTATTCGGCTGCGATCAAGGAGTGTGCCTTACCAGCAATTTCTGCCAGCTCCGCGACTACTTCTTGCTTCTGGGACAGATTGAGAGCCATTGCACTCCTCCAATTGAACTCCGCTTACGGCTCCTGCCGTGTGCGGTCCTGTGCGGCATCCGTCCTGGACGCCGGGAACATCGGAATGATGTTCCGGGGGGTGGGCCGTTCTAGACCTGGAGTGGGCCAACCTGGGTAACCCCAGACGTGCGTGAACCAGAAAAACTCCAGAAGGGCACCATCTACGCAGGGTGATTCCTGGGAATCGATTAAGCGTTCGTGACTGCTCCGGCGGCGACTCCCTGCCAAATCGAGCTTCCGTGCCCGTCGCCGGCATGCCACGACCGCACCTGCGGTCTTTGACGGCTACCACCGGCGATGTGTTGCCGGCGATGCCTTCAAATGTCACGGTCGCGGGACCCGAGGGACCCGCGACCGCTTGAAACGATTACTTCAGGCTCAGCGACGACTGGTCGACGGTGACGCCCGGGCCCATCGTCGAGCTGACCGAAACCTTCTGCAGGTAGGTGCCCTTCGAGGTGGCCGGCTTGGCCTTGATCAGGTCCAGCAGCAGCGCGGTCAGGTTCGACTTCAGCGCGTCTTCGGCGAAGTCGGCCTTGCCGATGGTGCAGTGGATGATGCCGGCCTTGTCGGTGCGGTAACGCACCTGACCCGACTTGGCATTCTTCACAGCCTCACCCGGGTTCGGGGAGACGGTGCCGACCTTCGGGTTCGGCATCAGGCCGCGCGGGCCCAGCACGGTACCCAGCTTACCGACAACGCGCATTGCGTCCGGGGTCGCGATCACGACGTCGTAGTTCAGATCGCCGGCCTGCATCTTCTCGGCCAGGTCGTCCATACCGACGGCTTCGGCGCCAGCGGCCAGGGCTTCATCAGCCTTGGCACCGGCCGGAGCGAAGACAGCGACGCGGACCGACTTGCCGGTACCAGCCGGCAGCACGGTGGAGCCACGGACCTGCTGGTCGGACTTCTTCGCGTCGACGCCCAGGCGCACAGCAACGTCGATCGACTCGACGAACTTGGCCTTGGTGGCGGTCTTCAGGATGTTGATTGCGTCCTCGAAGGCGTATGCCTTGCCCGGAACGATAGCGGCCTTGATGGCCTTCTCACGCTTGGTCTGTGCCATCTTCTTAACCCTCCACCACGAGGCCCATGGAACGGGCAGAGCCAGCGATGGTACGCACGGCGGCGTCCAGGTCGGCGGCAGTCAGATCCGGTTCCTTCGCCTTGGCGATCTCTTCCAGCTGCTTACGGGTGACCTTGCCGACCTTCTCGGTGTTCGGGCGCTTGGAGCCCGACGAGATGCCAGCGGCCTTCTTCAGCAGGGTGGTGGCCGGAGTGCTCTTGGTGATGAAGGTGAACGTACGGTCCGAATAGGCCGTGATGATCACCGGAACCGGCAGACCCGGCTCGAGCTTCTGCGTGGCGGCATTGAAGGCCTTGCAGAATTCCATGATGTTCAGGCCGCGCTGACCSAGCGCAGGACCGACCGGCGGCGASGGGTTGGCCTGACCGGCCTTCACCTGCAGCTTGATATAACCGACAACTTTCTTTGCCATGTGAGTACTCTCCGGGTGCTAGCGCCTTGCGACAACAGGCTCCCCATCGGACCGGGAATCACGCGTCCCGGCATCGCGTTTTGAAATCATGCCGAAGGCCACCTTTCGGTGGCCTCGTCCCGCCAGCTTCCCAACGGGAGCCGCGCAGCATATCAGGTTTTTTCTTCACATGCCTGAAGCGACATATGAATGCAGATCAGACGGCCTTTTCGACCTGACCGAACTCAAGTTCGACCGGGGTGGCGCGACCGAAGATCAACACCGAGACGCGCAGACGGCTCTTCTCGTAATTGACCTCTTCGACGACACCATTGAAGTCGTTGAACGGACCCTCGGTGACGCGGACCATCTGGCCCGGCTCGAACAGCACCTTCGGACGCGGCTTCTCGACGCCTTCCTGGACACGGTTCAGGATCGCCTCGGCCTCGGAGTCGGCGATCGGCAGCGGACGATCGGCGGTTCCGCCGATGAAGCCCATGACGCGCGGGGTTTCCTTGACCAGATGCCAGCTTTCGTTGTCGATGCGCGGAATACCGGCTTCTTCGTGGGTCTCGATCTGGACCAGCACGTAACCCGGGAAGAACTTGCGCTCGGAACGGCGCTTCTGGCCGGCGCGCATTTCGATCACTTCCTCGGTCGGAACCAGGACGTCGCCGAAGCGCTCTTCCATGCCGTCACGGACGATGCGATCGCGCAGAGCCTGCGCCACCGACTTCTCGAAGCCCGAATAGGCGTGAACGACGTACCAACGCTTCATGCATTTCTCCTTAGCGGCTCAGGAACCACTGAGTCAGTTTCTGGATGAAGAAGTCGAACCCGCCCAGCAGCAAGCTGAGAATCAGGACGACGACAATCACCACCCAGGTCATGCGAATGGCTTCCTGGCGGGTCGGCCAGACCACTTTACGCAGTTCAAAGCGCGACTCGGAGAGGAATTCGCGGGTGTCGCGCCCCTTGCCGGTCAGCATGAACACGCCGATACCGCCAACCAGGCCGACCACGACCGCCAACGCACGCAGCTGACCCGCCCACGCGCCCAGCTGGGCAGCGCGACCGGAGTCGGCGGAGAACCAGAACCAGACGAACAGACCTGCCAGCACCAGCAACGATGCGAGGACGTACTTGACGATATCCCCGCCTTGCGCGGAGGTGTCCTTGGAATGTTCGATCTTGCTATTCATCAGGCTGTGTCTGCTTTAGCGGCAGGGCCGCTCGGTAAGGTGGGCAGATGGCACGCCAGGAGGGACTCGAACCCCCAACCTGCGGTTTTGGAGACCGCTGCTCTGCCAATTGAGCTACTGGCGTACGTAGAAAACTTGCCTTCCCTTAGACGGCGAAGGCGGACCGAGGTTCCCGGCCCGCCACTCGCCAGACCGGCAGCGCTATGCGACCGCCGGCATGCAGGCTTACTCGAGGATGTTGGCAACCACGCCAGCACCGACGGTACGGCCACCTTCACGGATGGCGAAGCGCAGGCCGGCGTCCATGGCGACCGG
>NZ_JBFTOJ010000169.1:0-8547 GCF_056397905.1 Stenotrophomonas sp. 05L414_2 | reverse complement strand
CAGCTACGCTCTGCAGAAGGGCGCATTCCGCGTCGAAGTTGGCGCCGAAAGCGCCGTCGGCAGCCGCCAGCCAGTGGCGACCGGCACTGGCTCCTGGCGCGTCAGTGGACACCAGGCGCAGAGCCTGGGCGGTGGTGTCTCACCGCTGCTCACCGATCTGGTGCTGACGCCGGCGGAGGTGGTGCGYYGCCATGCCAGCTACAACGAGACCGCCTACAGCGCGTTCGTGCAGGGCGTGGCCGAGCGGCGTGGCGAAGCGCTGCGCTGGCGGCCGACCGACGCCGGCAACCTCAACCTGGTGTTGGGCGACGGCGCAGGACGTTCGGCCGTGCCAGCCGCGATCTTCCAGGGCCTGTCCCATTTCAACGCCGGCAGCAATGACGGGCGCGGCGGCACGCTTTCGGTCAACCTGCGCACCTCCGATGGCGCGGTGCTGGAGATTGCCACCGAAGGCGACAGCGCCGGCAGCGGCAGCGGTGCAACCATCTTCGACTCCGCGCTCAATGCGTTCCGCCCGGAAACGATGCTGATTGGCGGCGTGCTGCGACGTGACGCGACGACCTATTCGCTGGAAGGCAGCGCGCGGCACATCGTGGTGCGCAACGGCGTCACCCTGACGGCGCAGGAAGTGCTGCTGTCGGCCGCCTTCGGAGGCAAGGGGATCCTGATCGAGCAGGGCGCTGCGATCGACACCTTGACCGGGGCCGATCCGTCGCGAGTTGCGCAGCCCACGGCGCCCTACCTGGTGTCGGGCGGCCTGCTTGCCGTGTCCAACCAGCGCTTGACGGCGCTCAGTGCGCAGGGCGGCAGTGCCGCCGGTCCGGTGGCGATCGACATCGGCGGATGCGTGGTGGACTGCGATGGCCAGACCCGGTTGCTGTCGGCAGGCAGCATCAATGTGGTCACCGACGGTGCCTTGAACATTGGTGATTCGGTGAGCTACGGCACGCGCCAGCTCGGCCTGGGCATGTCGGCGCTCAATCTCGGCAGCGCCGAGGCCATTGCGGCGGCAGCGGCGGCCGGCGCCCTGCCGGCGGGCATGACCATGAACCAGGAGGTGTTGCAGCGATTGCTGCGGGGAAACACCGCCACCGGTGCGCCGGCGCTGGAGGCCCTCAGCCTGACCGCGCGCGATGCCATCAATGTCTTCGGCAGCGTGGACCTGGACACCCGTGAGGGCGCAACCGGACGCAGCAGCCTGCGCAGCCTGGTGCTGGGCGCACCGGCCATTCACGGTTACGGCACCGCTACCGATCGCGCACGCATCTTCGCCGATACGCTGGTCTGGGACGGTACGCTGGCCGGCACCACGTTGCCCGGCGGTGAGCAGACCCAGCCGGCCGGCGAGGCGATGGTGGGCCGGCTTGGCCAAGGGCAGCTGGAAATCAATGCAAGGGCGCTGGAGCTGGGGCGTGCGCCCTTTACCCGGCCCAGTTCGTCGGTGGCCGCGGATCGCCAGGTGCTCGGTTTCGCCGGCGTTACGCTGGCAGCGTCTGATCGCATGCTGTTCTCGGGCAAGGGCAGCCTGGAGGTCTTCCAGCGGCAGGGCGATTACGTGGCAGGCAGCGGTTGGCAGTTCAGCGGCGGCGCGCTGGATATCGTCACCCCCTTGCTGACCGGTAACGCGGGTGCGCAGCTGGCAATCCGCAACGGCGGCACGGTGCAGTTGCACGGCGCTGCGGCAACCGCGGGCAGCGATGCATTGGGTGCGGAGCTGTCGATAGCGGCAGAGCGCGTTGTGATCGACAGCCGGGTGGCGCTGGCGTCCGGCAGGTTTGAAGCCAATGCACGCCAGGGCGTGGCGCTCGGCAGCAATGCGGTGCTGGACATGGCCGGGCGCAAGGTCAGCCTGTTCGACGTGGACAAGTACAGCTGGGGCGGCGACGTGGCACTGTCGAGTCGCGAAGGTGACATCGTTGCCGACGCGGCGTCGCGCATCGATCTTTCCGCCCGCAACAACCGCGGCGGCCGCTTGACGGTCGCTGCGCTGGGCGCGCAGGGCGGCCGTGTGGATCTGGCAGGTACGTTGCTTGGCGGAGCCAGCGGCCGCTACGACGCCGGTGGCACTGAAGTGCCCTACGACGGCGGCGAGCTGGTAGTGCGTGCACGCCAGTTGCAGGACTTCTCCGGCCTGAACACCCGGCTTACCGCCGGTGGCATTACCGGTGGCCGGACGTTCCAGTTGAGCGCAGGCGACCTGGTGATCGGCGATGAAGTGAAGGCACGCAACGTTGATATCAGCGTCGATGGTGGCAGTCTGCTCGTCAATGGCCGCATTGATGCCAGTGGCGAACAGGTCGGCAGCATCCGCCTGTCCGCCCGCGATGTGCTGCGTATCGACGGAACATTGGACGCGCATGGCAGCGCCTTGCGCGTCGATAGTTACGGCAAGATCATCGACAGCCCGAACCGGGCCATGATCGAACTGACCTCGGCCAATGGCGGCCTGCAGCTGGGTGCGGCCTCCTCGATGGACCTGCGCAGCGGCACCTCGGTGGCCACGGGTGGCGGCCCGGGCCAGAACGACGGCCGCGCGCGCGGCAGCGTCAAGCTCAACGTGCCACGCGTGGGCACCAACGATGCAGCGATCGAGGTGGCCAGCGGCATCCGCATTGCCGGTGCCGGCGATCTCCAGGTCAACGCCTTCCGCAGCTATGATTCGGCGCCGCTGGCCAGCGCTCCGGACGTGCACGGCCATCGTCCGCAGGTGATCAACCAGCAATGGCTGGATACGGTGGTGGACCCGGACAACAGCCAGTGGATGAACGCCGCGCTGGTCAATACGGGATTGCAGCAGCGCATTGCCGCCTTGGGCAGCTACCGCCTGCGCCCCGGCGTGCAGATCGTGGCGCGGACCAGCAGTGACAACCCGCGTGGCGATCTGGTCGTGGCCGGCGATATCGATCTGTCCGGCTATCGCTACGGACCGCAGTCGAACCGGCTCGATCCTGCGCGCCGCGGCTTCGGTGAATCGGCCGCGCTGGTGCTGCGTGCCGAGGGCGATATCAATGTCTATGGCAGCATCAACGACGGCTTCGCGCCGCCGCCCGCCAATCCCGATGAGGACGGCTGGGTGTTGCTGGAAGGGCGCAGTAGCGGTACGCCCAACACCGCGTTCGGCGGCGACCTGATCGTGCCCGGCGAAGGTGTCCAGCTGCAGCGCGGCACCGAGTTCCGTGCTGGCGCCACGCTGAACTATGCACTGCCATTCGAGGCCGTAACCTTGCCGGCGGGAACCGTGCTGCCGGCGGAGATGGTGTTGTCCGGGCCGCTGCTGCTGCCCGCCGGTACCGTTCTGGGCGCGGCCGTGACGACAGGCAGCGGACAGGTGATGGCGGCCGGTACCGTGCTGGCACAGGCGCTGGCTTTGCAGTCCGGTGCCCGCCTGGGCGCTGGCTTCCGCCTGCGCACGCCGGCGCCGGTGGCCGCACAGGTGTGGCCGGCCGGTGTCGCCCTGCCCATGGCAATGAAGCTTTCCGGCGCACTGGACCTGCATGCCGGTGCGATCATCCCGTCGATGACCAAGGTGGAGCTGGCCGGCGATGCGCCGGTGAAGCTGCGAACGGCCGATGCCAGCGGGCGCCAGGGGCGCAACTGGGCGCTGGCGGCGATGCTGCCCGACGGCACCACGTCGTGGGATCTGACCGCAGTGGCCGGTGCCGATACGACCGCCGCCRATCCGCGTACTCGCCGCTGGGGAAGTGACGGCAGCATCGTGCTGGCCGACAGCCACTACAGCACCATCGGGACAGTAACCACGACGACAGAATGGAAGGGTGATCGCATCGTCAATCTGGAGGGTTCTCTGTACTGGTGGGGCGATGAGAGTCTGGCCGGAAAGTCACCTGCCGAGGTGGCCGAGATCATCGGGACCACCGAGGCGGAGATCTGTGGTGCAGGCTCCTTCTGCGGCCCCGCGCCGCGCCTGGTGGACAAGGAAGGCTCGCTGGCATGGTGGGGCGATGAATCCTGGGTCGGCCGCCCGGCGACGGAACTGGGTGCCGAGATGGGCATGTCGGAGGAAGAGATCTGCGCGGCAATGGGCTACTGCTACGGCGGCGGTACGCTTACCGAAGTCACCACCTACGGCAAGCGCCTGGGCTCGCCGGCTTGGAGCGTGCTGCGTACCGGCAAGGGTGATCTGGCACTGCTGGCCGCGCAGGACGTGCGCATGAAGTCCGGCTTCGGCGTGTACACCGCTGGTGCGCCGACGCTACTGGGCGATGGCCGCGACCCCCAGTTCAATCCGGTGCGTACGGCTGCGCCCTGGCACACCTCGCTGCTGGGCAGGAACCAGGTCTCGGGCAACTATGATGCGGCGCTGGCCAGTTACCGTGCGTGGTATCCCGACCATGGCGGCGATGTCAGGGTTGAAGCTGGACGCGACATCATCGGCGAGGCCTGGACCGCCCGGTCCGAATCCGGTACGGCGCAGCGCGACCAGGCCGGGCATTCAAGCGCAGCCGTGGGCGGCTGGTTGTGGCGGCAGGGTACGGGCACCACCGAAGGCGTCCAGGCAACACCCACGAGCTGGTGGATCAACTTCGGCACGTACAGCACCGTGGGCGCCGAAGCGGACGCAGCTCCCCGCATGGTCGGGTTCACCGGCTTCGGCACGTTGGGAGGCGGCAATCTTTCACTGGAAGCGGGCCGCCACGCGGGCGTGCTCGACCCGATGGGCAATGCCCTGGGTCTGTTGACCGCGCCTCATTCCAGCGCGATTGTTGCTGCGGTCGGGTCGACCGGGCGCGTCAGCAACGGTGAGCTGCATCTGACCGGTGGCGGCGACCTGACCCTGCGCAGTGGCGGTGCGTTGAATCCTGGCCTGCGCGCCAGCGCGCAGCAGCCGGAGAGTTTCCTGCAGGATCTGGATCTCAATGGCGCGGTGACCAACCTGCGCGGCAGCACCCTGCTGCAGGCGGCACGCATCGGTGGCCTCAGCGCGATACAGAGCAGCTACGGAACGCTGGGCCTGATGGATCCGTTCGTGGCGGGCGCCCCGGTGGCGATGGCGGGGCCCCTGCTCATTCTGGGTGATTCCACGGCCCGGCTGCAGGCCCGTGGTGACATTGTTCTCGGTGGCGCCGCAGATGCAGGGCGTGTACCGACGGCCAACTACAACGACGTGGTTCTGGGCGATGGCCAGCATGCAGCTGGCACGACGTGGTTCTCGCTCTGGACCCGAGGCACGGCACTGGACCTGTTCTCGGCAGGCGGAAATCTCGCACCCAGCCTGGCCGGAAGTCTGCATGCAACCGGTAGCAACATGTTCGCTGAAGGCATCGCGCTGCGCGAGCAATCCGTTCCCGCCAGCATCAATTACTGGCTGTATCCGTCCAGGTTCAGCGCGGTGGCAGCGAGTGGTGACATCATCAGCGCCTCGCTTCGAGGTCTCGGACCAGGGGCGACTACGGGCGATGTGATCCTGCTCGCGCCTTCGGCCAGCGGCCAGCTCGATGTTCTGGCCGGAGGCTCGATCTATGCCGCGATCAACGCCACCGGCATTGCACGTTCCGGTAGCGACGCCCGCCTGCCTGGCCCGTTTGATCCTGCATTCATGGCCCAGCGGGGCGTCAGCCTGACCCGGGTCGGCCACAATCTCTCCGACGATGGGGTGCAGGGAGCGGATCCGTCGGCGATCCTGCCCTTGTTCGCGTTCGGCCCCAGTACTCCGACCACGGGTGCGCTGACGTCCCGGCCCACGTCGCCCAGCCGCTTCTATGCCGTTGCCGGTGACATCATCGGGTTGGGCAGCGGCGGGCGCAGGCAATTGAGGCGGAACATCGGCGAGGAGAGCAGGACACTGTTCGACTGGTACGAAGCGGGCTCGGCCGTACAGCTGCGCGCCGGTCGCGACGTGATCAATGCGAACGTCACAGCGCTCAACACCAGCGGTACCGATATCAGCGGGATCGAGGCGGGCCGGGACATCATCCGCAGCAACCTGACGGTGGCCGGCCCCGGCAACGTTGAAGTGAGTGCGGGCCGGCAGCTGCGCCAGGAAGAGGCCGGAAGCATCGTGAGCCTGGGTGGCGTCGTCCAGGGCGATGCCCGTCCCGGTGCCAGCATCGCAGTGACTGCCGGCAATCAGGGCATTGACTTCGATGCACTGCGCACGCGCTACCTGGATCCGGCCAACCTGGCCGATCCGGCGCAGTCGCTGGCATCGCAGCCCGGCAAGGCCGTGAAGATCTATGACAAGGAACTGAAGCAGTGGCTGCAGCAGCGCTTCGGTCTGGCTGCCGATGGCGCCGGGGCGCTGGCCGTGTTCGACGCATTGCCGAAGGAGCAGCAGCGCATCTTCCTGCGCCAGGTCTACTACGCTGAACTGCGCGAAGGTGGTCGTGAGTACACCAATGCAGAAGGGCCGCGTTTCGGTTCCTATCTGCGCGGGCGCGAAGCGATCGCCACGCTGATGCCGGACAAGGATGCCAATGGCGCAACGATCAACCGTACTGGCGATATCGTGATGTATGGCGGCTCCGGTGTGCGCACCGAAGCGGGTGGCAACATCGAGCTGATGGCGCCAGGCGGGCAGATCGTGGTGGGCGTGCAGGGCGTGGTGCCTCCGGCCAGCGCGGGCCTGGTCACCCAGGGCCAGGGCGACATCCGTCTGTTCAGCCAGGACAGCGTGCTGCTGGGCCTGTCGCGGGTGATGACCACCTTTGGTGGTGACATCCTGGCGTGGTCCGAGCAGGGCGACATCAACGCCGGCCGTGGCTCGCAGACCACGCTGCTGTACACCCCGCCGCGTCGGGTCTACGACACCTGGGGCAACGTGATCCTGTCGCCGCAGGCACCGGCCAGCGGCGCCGGCATCGCAACGTTGAACCCGATCGCCGAAGTGGCACCTGGCGATGTCGACCTGATCGCGCCGCTGGGCACCATCGATGCCGGCGAGGCGGGTATCCGCGTGTCGGGCAACATCAACCTGGCGGCACTGCAGGTGCTCAACGCCGCCAATATCCAGGTGCAGGGCGACAGCAAGGGCCTGCCGGTACTGGCCTCGGTGAACGTCAACGCGCTGGCGTCGGCAAGCGCTGCGGCCAACAGCGCCAGCCAGGCCGCACAGGACGTGATGCGCAAGAGCCAGGACGATGCGCGCCGCAACCAGCCGTCGGTGATCAGCGTGCAGATCCTGGGCTTCGGCAGTGCCAGCAGCAGCATCGATCCGCCAACACGCGGAAACACGGCCGCCGCCACGGGCTACGACGTCAACAGCGCCTTCCAGTTCCCGCAGGCCCGGGCAGACGCGGGCAAGCAGCAGGTGCAGTAGATCCAGGCATGCGTGGATGGAGGAACGGTGCGGGCCAAGGACCGCACCCATCACGCGCAGAACAGAGGATCGGGCCAGCTGCCAGGGAACGGTGGCGGCCCCAGCCAGGACGGCACCGAGGGCAGGGAGCAGCCATCAGCGGTGAGGACCACCGACACGGCGCCGCCGGGCGCGGGACAGCGCCCGGCGGCAGGAGGGCGGTAGATCCACGCCATGCGTGGACGCCTCTCAGTAGATCCACGCCCCGCGTGGATGTCGTCCAGTAGATCCACGCCATGCGTGGATGCCTCTCAGTAGATCCACGCCATGCGTGGATGGCTGGGTCAGCTTTCAGTGCCGACCAACGGTCGGCACCCACCAGAGCAGGCCTGGCAGCAAAGCAGGCCTGGCAGTAGATCCACGCCATGCGTGGATGCAGTCCAGTAGATCCACGCCATGCGTGGATGGCTGGGGCAGCTTCAGTGCCGACCAACGGTCGGCACCCACCAGAACAGGCTTGGCAGCAGATGCCGGCCTGGCAGTAGATCCACGCCATGCGTGGATGCGCCTCAGAGCGCCAACACCCGCCGATAACTCAACGGCCCGCGCCCATCAAGCAACCCCAACCGCAACTCCAGGCCGGTCGCCGGCAAAACCTCCCCCTGGCTCGGCAGCATCGCCCAACCCACCCCTGGCTGCCACGCCCGCACCTCGAAGCGCTGCACATCACGTGCCACCAGCAACCCGCGCGTTGGCTCGGGCACAGGCAGCGGATAATGATCGGAAGGCGCACCGCTGGCACGCCACAACGTGCTGCCTTGCCGCCACCAGCGAACGCGCTGCCACTGCAGCCCATCACTACCGACGCTGCGGGTGATCTCCAGCGTGAAGCCACCATCGGGGTGGCGCTCACTGGTCAACGACGGCGGCAACAGCCGCGCAGGCTGATCGGCCGGGCGCACCGCGCCGTTCATCAGCGCAYCGTCAGCGCGCATCTCGATATCGCGCTGGAACTGCTGCAGCACCCGCATCGCCGTGCTGGTCTCGGCATCGGCCTGGCGCAGGCGCTGGTCCGTATTGGCCACGCTGTCCAGGGCGCGCCAGCAGATCACCGCCAGCACGCCCATGATGGTGATGGCGATCATCACCTCGATCAGGGTGAAACCGCCCGCCGCGCGTTTCATGGCGCCGCCGTCCACGGCAACTGCAGGCGCGTCAGCGATTGTTTCGGTGCATCTTCGGCCACCACGCTCAACTCCAGCTGCGGTTGTCCGTCGGCGCCATTGCCCCGC